>JAGRHK010000275.1 GCA_020444985.1 Candidatus Competibacteraceae bacterium | reverse complement strand
GTTACTGGAATTGACCCAGCAAGCGCTCAAATCGGTGGATCGTGGCGTGAACCTGAGTCGGCGGCTGCTGGCGTTTGCCCGCCGCCAGCCCTTGCTGGCGCAACCTGTCGATTTGAATCGGCTGGTTTTGGGCATGCTGGACTTGATGCAGCGGACCCTGGGTTCAGCGATTCGCATTGACAAGGCCCTGGCCATCGATCTCGCGCCGACCCTGGTTGATCCCGGACAGTTTGAAAGCGCCCTGCTTAATCTGGTGATCAATGCCCGCGACGCGATGCCGCGCGGCGGCCGGTTGCTGCTGGAGACCGCGAATGTGGTGCTGGATGAGACGCAGGTTGCAGAATATCAGGGAGAAGTGCGTTCCGGTCCCTACGTGATGCTGGCGGTCAGCGATTCCGGGACGGGCATGGCACCCGAAGTCCTGGAACACGCCTTTGAACCCTTTTTCAGCACCAAGGACACGGGACGAGGCAGCGGCCTGGGTCTGAGCATGGTTTATGGTCTGGTTAAGCAATCTGGCGGTCACATCACGATTGACAGCGAACCGGGCCAGGGCGCTACAGTGCGGCTTTACCTGCCTCGTATTGAATATCAGGACGCCAGGGTGCTGCCGGAGCCGGCCTCGTCAGACCATTACGCGCTCCAGGGTCGAGGCGAGATGATTCTGGTCGTTGAAGACGATGCCGGCGTACGCTTGTTCGCCGTGACCGCCCTGGAACGACTGGGTTATAAAACCCAACAAGCGAGCACTGCTGCAACGGCTCTGCAAATCCTGGATACCACGCCTCGCATTGCTTTGCTATTCACCGATATCATCTTGCTTGGCGACATGGACGGGGTGCAACTGGCGGCCGAGGCGCAACGCCGTCAACCTGGTTTGCGCGTCCTGTTCACTTCGGGCTATACTGACCATGCCTTGGTCGGCAACGGCCACACCGCTGAGGATGTAGAAGTCCTGAGCAAGCCCTATCATAAGATCGAACTCGCGAGAAAATTGCGTATATTGCTTGACCACGGCGAAAACGCCCTGGATCCGGAGAAGTTACCCCGCGCTAGCTAAAGACGCTCAGTCCAGAATCCGGGTGCCCGCTTAACTCGATTCACCGCCATGCCCGCATGTCATGACTGAACAGACGCTCATTGCCTGCCACGAGTGCGATCTGCTGCAACAGCTCAAGCCGACCCCACCCGGGGGTAGCGCTTGGTGCCCGCGTTGCGGCGCTGTGTTGCACCGCAGTAAGCGCGACAGTCTGAATCGAACCCTGGCGCTGAGTCTGGCGGGCCTCATTCTGTTCGTGGTGGCCAATGCGTTTCCATTCCTGGCCTTTGAGATGCAAGGGCAAGTGACGCAAACTCGACTGTTCACCGGTGTGAAAGATCTCTACGCTCAGGGCATGTGGGGACTGGCGGCGCTGGTGTTATTGACCACGATCATCGTGCCTGCCGTGCAGTTGACGCTGATGCTGTACATGCTGGTCCCGCTCAAATTCGGGCGCGCGCCTCAACACCTTGCCGGAGTCTTGCGCCTGCTGCAAAGCCTCACGCCTTGGGGCATGATGGAAGTTTTCATGCTGGGCATTCTGGTTTCCACGGTGAAACTGGCGGGGATGGCTACGATTGTGCCAGGGCTGGCGCTGTGGGCGTTTAGCCTGCTGATTTTCGTACTGGCGGCGGCGGCGGCCTCCCTCGATCCGCATCTGATCTGGGAGAAGGTGAGGTACGCGCCTTGAAGCACTGGCCACCCAGCGCCGCCCGCCAGTCGCTGATCGGCTGCTCTTCCTGCGAGCTGTTGAGCAAAGCGCCAGCAAATCTTGCTGATCACCTGCGCATGCGTTGCCCACGTTGCGGCGCGACGCTACAAGCGCGCAAACCTAACAGCCTGGCGCGCACCTGGGCTTTAGTCATTGCCGCATTTATCTTCTATGTTCCCGCCAATGTCTTACCGATCATGACGGTCACTTCGCTGGGCGCGACCCAGTCCGACACGATCATGAGCGGCGTCGTCTATTTGTTAGTGCATGGAATGTGGCCGCTGGCCTTGCTAATCTTCTTCGCCAGCGTGGTGGTGCCGCTTTTGAAGCTGGTCATTCTTGTCTACCTGCTGATTTCGGTGCAGCTCCGTGCTCGTTGGCGACCGCGCGATCGCACCCGGCTGTATCGCATCACGGAAGCGGTTGGCCGCTGGTCCATGGTCGATATTTATGTGGTAACCATTCTGGTCGCCCTAGTGCATTTAGGTAATCTGGCGACCATTCGCGCGGAAGCGGGCGCAGTGTTTTTCGGCGCAGTGGTCGTAATTACCATTTTCGCCGCCCTTACCTTCGACCCTCGACTGATTTGGGATCGTCTGGAACAACCTCATGAGTGAACCGCATACTGAACAACGTCCGACCGAAGCCCTTCCCGATGCGGTCCTGGAGCAACGCAGCCGCTTTTCGCTGGTTTGGCTGATTCCCCTGGTCGCGCTCGCCATCGGCGCTTGGCTGGCTTACAAAACTTATTCTGAGCAGGGACCGACCATTACCATCACCTTCAGCACCGCCGATGGTCTGGAAGCCGGTAAAACTAAACTCAAGTATAAAAATGTCGAATTCGGGCAAGTCGATCACATTACGCTCAACGAAGATCTCTCTCAGGTCGTTGTGACCGCCAAGCTGGTCAAGGGCGCTGAACGTTTTCTTACCGAGACAACGCGATTCTGGATTGAGCGGGCGCGGGTTTCCGCAGGTCAAGTGAGCGGACTCAGCACCCTGTTCGCCGGCGCATATATCGCGATCGATCCGGTGATCGAGGGTCGGCGCGCTGATGCGTTTAGGGGATTGGAGACGCCGCCGCCGATTACTGCCAATACGCTGGGCAGTCGGTTTACCCTGCGCGCCACCGAACTCGGGTCGCTGGATATCGGTTCGCCTATCTATTTTCGCGCGATCAGAGTCGGACAAGTCACCAGCTATCGGTTGGATGACAACGGACAAGGTGTGGAGATCAAAATTTTCATTAATGCGCCCCACGACCGGTTGGTGCGCGCTGATACCCGCTTCTGGAATGCTTCCGGACTGAACGTCACCTTGGACGCCAGCGGGGTCAAGATCGATACGGCTTCCGTGGTCAGCCTGATGATCGGCGGCGTGGCTTTCGAAACGCCCGTTAGCCTTGAAACCGGGCAACCGGTCGAACCGGGCGCCATTTTTCAGCTTTATCCAAATCGGCAAAGCATCAAGGATGGCAGCTATGTCCGCAAGAGCTACTGGCTATTGCACTTTACCAGTTCGGTGCGCGGTCTGACCGTGGGGGCACCCGTGGAATATCGGGGCATCCGTATCGGCCAGGTCATCGACATTAAGCTGGAGCTTGATCTTGACGAAGTGATTGCGCGTATTCCGGTCCTGATTGAGATCGAATCCGACCGACTCCGGTGGATTGGCAACGCACCTGATTATGGCCATGAACAGGAATTTAAAAAATTCCAGAAGCATCTTTGGGATCAACTGGTCGCCAAGGGACTGCGTGCGCAACTCAAGACAGGTAATCTGTTAACAGGAGCGTTGATCGTCGATCTGGATGTTTATCCTGAAGCACCCGCTCGAACCATTAACTGGGGCAAGTCCTATCCCGAACTGCCTACCGTGCCAACGTCGCTGGAAGAAATCCGAAACG
>JAGRHK010000274.1 GCA_020444985.1 Candidatus Competibacteraceae bacterium | reverse complement strand
TGAACCAGCTCACCAACATCGCGAGCCAGGGTCGCCGGATGACAGGAGACATACACCACCCGCTGTGCGTCCAGCGCCGCGATATGCGGCATCATTTCCAATGCCCCGGAGCGCGGCGGATCGAGCAAAACTCGATCATAGCCGCCCTGCGCCCACGGTTGATTTGCCAGATCGCCCGTTAAATCGGCAGCATGGAACGCAACCTGCGTCATGCCATTCTGCACCGCATTAAGCCGCGCCCATTCAACCAGGCTGGCGTCGCCTTCCACGCCGACCACTTCCCGCGCCTGTCGAGCCAGCGCCAGGGTGAAGTTGCCTAGCCCGCAAAACAGATCCAGCGCCCGGCTCGTTGATTCCAATTGCAGTAAATCACAGGCCCGCTTGACCAGTTGCTGGTTGAGGGCAGCATTGATTTGCATGAAATGCCAGGGCTGAAATTGCAGGTCCAGGGCAAATTCGGGCAAACGATAGCGGAGTTCCGGCAGCGCTGGCGACAGGGGTTGTACACTGTCCGCCCCGCCTGGTTGCAGATAGAGCGCGAAATTGTGTTGTGCGCCGAACGCGCGCAAGCGCGCCAGGTCCTCTTCGTTCGGCGGCGTCAACACTCGGAAGTTCAGGCCCATGACCTCGTCTCCACCCGCGACCTCAATTTGCGGCAACCGGTCGCGAATGGACAAGCCATCAATCAGCGTCGCGAGTGCTTCCAGCATTCCGCCAACCCGCTCATCCAGGACTTCACAGCGTTGCAAATCAGCAATATAAGGGCTGCGCCGTTCACGGAAACCCACCAGGACTCGGCCTTTTTTGGCGACATATTTTACCCCCAGTCGCGCCCGCCGCCGATAACCCCAAAGGGGGCCGGTCATCGGTTCCAGAACTTGCGTCGGTTCAACCTTGGCGATATGGGTCAGGCTATCCAGCAACCAACGCTGTTTAGCGGCAAGCTGACCGGTTGGTTGCAGATGTTGCAGGGCGCACCCGCCGCAGATATCGTAATGCGGGCAGCGCGGCGCAGTCCGCTCCGGCGCAGCGTGCAGCACTTCAACCACGCGCGCTTCATCCCGGCGACTGCGCCGCGTCGTATAGACGCAACGAACTTCTTCTCCGGGTAAGGCCCCCTCGACAAAAATCGTTTTGCCAGCGCGCCGCGCGACGCCCTTGCCTTCATGGGTTAAACTCTCAATGTGGATTGTGAAAGGCGCTGCAATGGTTTTCGCCACAAAACTCTCCTGAAAATGATCATCCTGGTTTCTTCAACTCCCAAACAATCCGGTCGACAAATAGCGGTCGCCCCGGTCGCAAATGATCGTCACGATCACTGCGCGCTCCACTTCCGCCGACAAGCGTAAGGCCGCCGCCATCGCCCCGCCCGAGGATACCCCGCAACAAATGCCTTCCTCATGGGCCAAACGCCGGGTGGCCTCCTCGGCCTCGGTCTGACTTACATCCATCAGGCGATCGACCCGCGCCGGGTCGAAAATTTTCGGCAGATACTCCGGCGGCCAGCGTCGGATGCCGGCGATGGAAGAACCTTCGGTCGGCTGTACGCCGATAATTTGCACCGCAGGATTCTGTTTCTTGAGGTAACGCGACACGCCCATGATCGTCCCGGTGGTTCCCATGGCGCTAACGAAATGGGTGATTTGACCTTGGGTATCGCGCCAGATTTCCGGGCCGGTGGTTTGATAATGCGCCAACGGATTGTCGGGATTGGCGAATTGATCCAGCACCCGTCCTTTTCCTTCCTGTTGCATCCGCATGGCTAAATCCCGCGCGCCTTCCATGCCTGCTTCCTGGCTAACCAGGATCAGTTCAGCGCCATACGCTTTCATGGCCGCCCGGCGCTCGGCGCTCTGATTCTCCGGCATGATCAACACCATCCGATAACCCTTCATCGCCGCAATCATTGCTAGCGCAATGCCGGTATTGCCACTGGTCGCTTCAATCAACGTCTCGCCGGGGCGCAGGTCGCCGCGCGCCTCTGCCTGGCGGATCATGCTTAATGCCGGACGATCCTTGACTGAACCGGCTGGATTGTTACCCTCCAGTTTACCGAACATCCGGTTCGTCGTGCGCCCCGGCAATCGTTGCAAACGCACCAATGGCGTGTCGCCGATAAAGGATTCAAGCGTAGGGTCAACAAGATTTGGCATAGTCTATGGAATTCCCGTATGAGAAACTTGCGGCGCTGGCGTTTTCTTCAACGGCCAGTTATGGTAAAGAATTATAAAATACCCAATCATAAAGAAACCGGCCTAACTTTCGCTTTCCGTGAGTCTTATTTCATTCGACAACAACTAAGTGATTGCAATCATTATTTACTTTATTCATCGTTCGAGACGATTATTCCACATCGGGTTGTCGCTCGTCAGTCTTTGCCTGCTGCTGTCAACCGGCGCTCTGTGCGCGCAGGAGACGGGGTCCGAACCCGCTGACGACCCGCCCAGCGCGCCTGCAACGGAATCGGCATCTCCAGCGCCCAGGACCGGGACGCTCACCGTCATCGTTGAAGGCCTTGACGATCTGTTGCGCGATAACGTGTTGGCTTTTCTGGATATCAACCAGTTCGCTGGCAAGCCCACGCCAGAGGAAATCCAGCTCAACTGGCTGCATCAACGGGCTGAGGACGAAATTCGTCAGGCATTGCAGCCCTTCGGCTATTTTGAACCGACGATCAAGGCTTCATTGAGCCGCGTTGGGAGTGGCTGGGAAGCGCGCTACCGGGTACAAGCCGGGCGACCTATGCGCATCACGCATTTGGATGTGCAGGTGTTGGGGGCAGGGGCGCAGGATCCATCATTCCAAACCCTGCTGGCCAACTTGCCATTGACTGAGGGTCAGGTGCTTGATCAACTGAAATATGAGCAGATTAAAAGCATCATGGGATCGTTGGCCACCGAGCGCGGCTACTTTGACGCCCATTTTACCGAGCATACTATTCGCGTCGATCTGCAAGCCTATACGGCTACGGTCCGTCTGCATTATGATACCGCTCAACGTTACCGTTTCGGTAACATCACCTTCAAACAAGATTTTCTGTCGCCGGAGCTGCTATCGCGCTACCCTAGCTTCAAGTCCGGCGATCCCTACAATGTCAATCAGTTGCTGAAATTGCAAACCGACTTGAGCGGCGCTACCTATTTCAGCCGGGTCGAAGTGAATGCGCCGCCATCCGCAGGAACTAACATCGCACCGGTGGATGTGGAGCTGGAGCCCGGCAAGCGCTATCAATACAGCATCGGCGTCGGTTACGGCACGGATACCGGCTTTCGGGGCAAGCTGGGCGTCGAGGATCATCGGGTCAATCGCCACGGCCATCATTACAAAGCCGAACTGGGCTATTCGGAAATCAAGTCGCTGGTCGGATTCCAATATCTGATTCCCGGCGATAATCCCGTTACGGATGAATACGCCATCACTGCCGGCTATATTCAACAAAATGATGACGACAAGGATTATCACACCTACAAAATTGGCGGCAGCTTGCAAATGCAAGACGGCAAGTGGTTGAAGAACTATAGCCTGGACTTGCAATACGATGAATACACGATCGGCAACCGGCCGACGACTGAAGAATCGCTGCTGTTGATCCCGGGGGTAAGTTGGACCTGGATCGATGCCGATGATCGCACCTATCCCAGTCGTGGCCTGCTGTTCGGTTTTGAACTGCGCGGCGCAACCACGGCGCTGTTGTCA
>JAGRHK010000273.1 GCA_020444985.1 Candidatus Competibacteraceae bacterium | reverse complement strand
CAAGTTCCAGATGTGGGTCCAGTCGTTGCCACAGCGATTCGGGCGTTTTTTCAGGAGCCGCATAACCAGCAGGTCATTGCTCGTTTACGAGCCTCCGGAGTGCATTGGCCAGAGGTCGAAAGACAACCGGCTGCGGCTCAGTCGTTGGCGGGACAAACCTTTGTTTTAACTGGCGCGCTGGATACCCTGACGCGCGACCAGGCCGCCGACCGTTTGCGCGCGCTGGGCGCTAAGGTCAGCGGCAGTGTGTCGAAGAAAACCGATTACGTCGTAGCAGGCCGCGATGCCGGCTCTAAACTGGACAAGGCGCGCGAATTCAATGTGACAGTTCTGGACGAGGCGGGTTTGTTGGCGTTGTTGGAAAGCTCTTCTTAATAAGCACTTAAAATCTGACACTTAGAATTTTCGCAAACATGAATATTTCGACTCAAAACGCTGCGCTCATTCCGCAAGTGGAAACCCGGATTGATCGCCTGACTGTTTTGCAAGGCACAGTCTTACGGTGTATCGGCGCTTTAGATGGGAATGCGGACGCCACTTCGCGCCTAGTCTGCGAGGCGTTGCAGCAGGTTGCGGATGAATTGGCGGAAATGGTGGTTTACGATACCGAGTTGTACGCGACGAAATTATCCCAGCATCGCTATCAGGATGTCGTAAAGCAGCCTATCGATCTTGATAACGGGAAGACAGATGGTTGATTCTCATGCAGAGATGTTGGAGACAGGGACGGCTTTTCAATGGGGTAACGACTGCCGCCGCGCCTGGCGTTCAGGCACAACAACGGCTTCGGCGGTTCGGTTCGACTTGACCGGCTCAACAGAATCAGGCGAATCCGCTTGCAGAAACGCCGGACAGCCCTTCGCGCCACTGGCCTGATAATCCGCAGCCAGCGCCCGATGCGCCAGCGCCGCATCGACTTGCAAAACTTCCGTCAATCCGCGATACAGTAAATCGAACAATCGCCGCAGAGCGAATTCATGCGTCTGACCCGTCGTGGCGAATAACCAATCGCTGAGTTTCATGAAGCGTTGAAAGGGCGTATCCGCCAACAACAGCGGCCGGGTTTGTACAAAGCGCCCGGAATTACCCATTAAATCCCAATAGCGCGCGAACCGTTCCAGACGCCGCAGGGTTGCAAAATCCAGCGTATCGGAACACAACAAGTTATAAGGTGGATACGGGTTGTAGCGGCAACCGAAGGCAGACGCATGCCGGTCAATCGGCGCGCCGCGCAAGCGCTTGAGAATGCCGACCTGAATTTCATGCGGGTCCAGCGCCGCCAACCGGTCAAAGCTGGCGGCAAAACTGGCCAGATCCTCGCCGGGCAGACCGGCAATCAGATCGGTATGCAAATAAGCGTCGGTCTGTTGACGCAACCAGGTCAAATTTTCCTCAGTCTTCCGCTCATTCTGCTTGCGGCTGATACGCGCTTGAACGGCCGGGTCAAAAGTCTGAATGCCGACCTCGAACTGCAACGAACCGGCTGGAAAACGCGCGATCCGGCTCTTTAGCGCATCGGGTAGATGGTCCGGGATCAGTTCAAAATGCAGAAACAGCCCCGCGTCCAGCCGATCGAGGAAGAAATCCAGAATGCGCGCGCCCGTTCTGACATCGACGTTGAAGGTGCGATCAACGAATTTGAAATGGCGCACGCCGCGCTGATAAAGCCGCTCCAGTTCCGCTAGAAACGGCTCAAGCGGAAACGACCAGACCGTGCGATCCAGCGCCGACAGGCAGAATTCGCACTTGAAGGGGCAACCGCGCGACGCTTCCACATAAATCAGCCGATGGGCAATGTCCTCATCCCGGTAAAACGGATAAGGCGAAGCCAGCCTATCCAGCGGCGGCGGTTCGGCGACCGTGACCTTTGCCGTCGGCGGATCATTCGCCAGCAACCGCCGGCACAGTTGAGCAAAGGCCAAGTCGGCCTGACCGGCAATCACATAATCGGCCAGCGCCGCCACCGGTTGCTGACTCCACTCATGACTGACCTCCGGGCCGCCCAGCACAATCCAGACCTCTGGCCGCACCTGTTTGAGTAGCGCGACGACCTGCGTAATCTCCATCACGTTCCAAACATACACGCCCAACCCGATGATGCGCGGCTGTTCAGCCAGCAACGCCTCGACGATGTCCAGCGGTCGCTGGTTGATGATGAACTCGCGGATGGCCGCCGCTTCCTGCAGCTCCCCAAGGTTGGCGTACAGGTAACGCAAGCCCAGCGAAGAATGGAAATAGCGCGCATTCAGGGTCGCGAGCAGGACGGCAGGCATGAGCGGCACAAACGATTCTCCCTGGAAAATAGCGCTTGCCTCGCAACAGGCAGAAGCATGGATGAATACCCCAAGTTAAATAGTATAAAATGATCATCTTTCAAATGCTCAGCCTCGGAGTTCCCTCGTCATGAGCCAATCCCTTGCCGAACTGCGTCAGAAATATTCTCTGGGCGCTTTAACGAAAGCCGAGGTTGATCCAAATCCCATCCGACAATTTCAGCGCTGGCTCGACGAAGCGATCAACGCCCAATTGCCCGAACCCAATGCCCTGACGCTAGCGACTGCTGATCGTACAGGCCGTCCATTCGCGCGCGTAGTGCTGCTCAAAGATTGCGATGCCGACGGTTTCGTATTTTACACCAACTATCGCAGCGACAAGGGCCAACAACTTGCGGAAAACCCTCATGCCGCCCTGGTGTTCCTGTGGCTGGAGTTGGAGCGGCAAGTGCGCATTGAAGGGGTCGTCAGCAAAGTTTCTCCGGCTGAATCGGAAGCTTATTTTCGCACCCGGCCTCGTGAGAGCCGACTGGGCGCGCTGGCCTCGCGGCAAAGCCAGGTCGTGGCCAACCGTCAGGTGCTAGAGGCGCGTTATCAGCAGTTGGCGACCCAGTACCCCGACGACAATATTCCAATGCCGAATCAGTGGGGCGGCTATCGGTTGAAACCGGAAATGCTGGAATTCTGGCAAGGTCGTCATGGCCGGATGCATGACCGCTTGCTCTATCGTCTGCGAAAAGAAGGGGATTGGTTGTTGGAGCGGTTGGAGCCTTGATGCGCCAGGAAGCTGCGAACCCCCTTCCCGCACAGGTACAGGGGGTGGGGATGAGTTCGGAAGATGCGTGGGTTACGCAGACTGCGCAAAATGTCACAATCAAGATTAAATCATCACTAAATATTGACAATTATTATTAATTTAGTCAAAAAACTTGCGGTATTAAATATACTCGGTATAATACAATGCCATTCCTGGGTTGTATTAACCTTGATTAGATTATGGCAACTCAAGGTCAATCTAATAACTGAATGGTTTGCCCTCACGTTTTTATGGATTGACGATTTGTAGATTTTAACATATTGGTAAATATTATAAAAAAAGACCGGGATTACCCGGCCAATAACCACCAAAGGAGGAGTGTGCGATTAATTAAATAAGGCCAAAAAACCTGTCGCATAACATCCATTCCAGGATTTCGGATCAGAGCCAACACACCCCAATCCTCAATCCTGTTTCCCGGACCGGTCCCCTAGGGATCGGTCTTTTTGTTTGTGTTTCCTGAAGCAGCTAGAAAATAAATGTGGCGCGACTGACCTGGATGGTCGCACGCTTGATAAGTTGCCATAAAATTACTGACTTTCATCGTCAGGGATGATGCCTGCGATATGGATATTGATGGAAGGAATCGCTGATATGCCGGTAGCGAAAACTGACACG
>JAGRHK010000272.1 GCA_020444985.1 Candidatus Competibacteraceae bacterium | reverse complement strand
AGCGGTTGCGGGCAGCAATTTTGGCGGCGCGGTAGGCGCGCTGCCCACAGGTTATTTGGCTAAATCGATGCCGGACGAAGACGTTTCCTCGAAGACTTCCCGATAGCTAGCATAGATAGCGCACGCGGTGACTGGTCCCAGGACCAGAAGACCCAGACCCAAGGGGATAACAGCGACAATCGCGAGCGCGATGTAGATCAGTCCGAGGACCAGCAGGGGTAGCATATTAATCCAGCAAGCGGCGATGCTGGCTTGCACCGCCGGCCAGGCGTTTTGCCGGCCCAGCATGACCAATGGAACGCCGTAGAACAGCGCCATAGTGATCAAGATGCCGATGGTGATTACGATCAGCATGACGATCAAGCCGACGCCGGCGAGGATTCCGCCCATCGCCTCGTTGGGCACATTAGCCCCGGCGCTGTCCAGGGCAATCCCGGTAGCCACGCTACCGCCAACGAAGATCATGAACACGATAAACATCAGAATGTAACCGCCAACGCTGAACAGACCGAGCATGACCAAGGGTCCCATCCGTTCCTGATCGCGAAAGCCCTGAAACAGATGGGCGATTTCCAGGTTCCCCCCCCGCGCCTGGACTGCCGCGCCATACAACATGCCGCCGGCCAGCACGGGATTGAGCAAGGTATGCCCAATCATGCCGACCAACGGAATCAGCGACAGCACCACACTGATGGCCAGGTAAATGAGCAGAATAACGATCCATACTCCCGGTGCTTTGGCGAACAACTGCCAACCCTCGACAATCCATCCCCAGCCACGTCCGGCATTCGCGCGAATTGCGATCATGAACAATGTTCTCCTGATTGATTTCTGAAAGAAAAAACATGCTGCGGCAACCAAGCGGGCGTGCGGTGCGCCGACTCCTCCCGGATCAATTTCGCTGTCTAACCCACTCGACAAACTCCGCAGCCGGCAGGGGCGGACTGAACAGGTAACCCTGAGCAAAATCGCAATCCTGCTCCAGCAAAATCACCCGCTGCTCCTCGGTCTCGATGCCTTCCGCCACCACCTCCAGTCCCAGGCTATGACCGAGGGTCACGATAATCGCAGCAATCGCTCGGTCGTCTGGATCGATCGTCAAATCGCGCACAAAGCTGCGATCAATTTTCAATGAAGTGATTGGCAGGTTTTTCAAATAGGCCAGGCTTGAATAACCGGTGCCAAAATCGTCGATGGCCAAAGTAAACCCGACTTGTCGTAACTCTTGAAACGTGGTTAAAGTCTCCAACCCTGCTTCAAGCACCGCCGATTCAGTTAATTCCAGCTCCAGCGCATCATGGGGCAAATCGTACCGCCACAACAACGCCTCAAGATAGGAGGCTAGATTGGGGGTGCAAAAATGCCGGGCTGCGATGTTCACCGCCACGCGCAGCCCCATCAATTCCTGCAACTGCGTCTGACGCCAGATCGCCAATTGTCGGCAGACATCCTCCAACACCCAGCGACCAATGCCGATAATTAAATCATTGTCTTCAGCCCATGGAATGAAACGGCCTGGCGGAAGCAAACCTTCGTTGGGATGCTGCCAGCGCACCAGCGCCTCAGCGCCTACCACCCGACCGTCGGCTAAAGATATTTTAGGCTGAAAATAAGTTCTTAATTGTCCGGTTTGAATCGCTTTGCGCAGCGCCGACATCAGCGTAAGACGCTCCAGGCTTGCGGTATGCATCGCCGGATCATGGAAACGAAACATATTGCGTCCGGCCTGCTTGGCCTGGTACATGGCCGTGTCGGAATTTTTCAGTAACTCCTGAAAGCTGCTTCCGTTATAGGGATAAACGCTAATGCCAATGGAACTCGTCACCGCAAATCGGTGATCCGCCAGCACGACCGGCTCCTGAAGTATGGTCAGAATCTTTTCCGCGACCCGCGCCGCGCCATCTCGCCCCACATGGGGTAACAAAATAATGAATTCATCGCCCCCCAGACGCGCCAGGGTATCGGTATCGCGCAATACCTTCTTGATCCGCGAAGCCACCTCCATGAGCAGGAGATCGCCCACCAGATGTCCCAGTGAATCATTGAGATCCTTGAAATGATCAAGGTCGCAAAATAACAGGGACAGATTGCCCTTATGGCGGGCTATCAAGGCTATGAGCAGTTCGGCTTGTTCAGCGAGTAGGGTGCGGTTGGGCAAACCGGTCACCGGGTCATGGCGGGCCAGATGCTTGATGCGTTCCTCAGCCTGCCGACGCTCGTTGACATCACGTAAAATGACCAGCACCCCTCCGATTTCCGGACGCTCGAAGAGGTTGGTAGCGATGGCCTCGACCTCGGTCCAGTACCCATGCTGATGACGGAAGCGAAATTCCGTCGGCGTTCCTCGCTGGTCTGAGACGAGCACTTCGGTAAAAGCCGCTCGCACCTGAATCAAGTCTCTTGGATGAATAAGTTTCAGCGCTGACTGGCCCAGTAATGCTTCCGGTTCATAACCCAACATGGCTTGGCTACGCGGGCTGATGTAGTTGATCTGCATCTGCGCATCTAGAATTACGATCACGTCCCGTGCGTGTTGCACGATGGAGCGAAACCGTTCCTCGCTCTCGCGCAGCGCCTTTTCAGCGCGTTTTTCTCCAGTGATGTCAAGCAGCATACCGTCGAAAACGATCTCGGTCTCCAGTTGGCGCGGGCTGGATAAGCTTTTGAACCAAATCATTTCTCCGGATGGTTTGATAAACCGCCCCTCGAAATACCACGGTTTGAATTCGATAGTCGCTTCCAGGATCGAAGACAAAAGGCGGGGGCGATCCCGCTCGTCGATCCGCGCTAAAAACCATTCAAACAGGTCAGTTTGTGGGTGGTATTGTTCTCTCGATAAGCCAAAAATTTCCTCCACGCGGCCATCGATATAATGCACGCCCATTTCGCTCTCGGAGCGTATGAAAAACTGATACACGATCCCAGGTAAATTGGCGGTTACGCTGCGCATGCGCTCTTCGCTGCATCGCAACGCGGCTTCAATGCGCTGCCGTTCGGTGATATGCCGCCACTCGCGCATCGTGCGTTGGGCGATGTGCGGTAGTTGCCGAAAGGCATGGATGGATTTGACCACATAATCCATTGCGCCGGCTTTCATCGCTTCCACCGCCATGCGTTCATCGCCCTGGCTGATGATGATGATCACCGGATAGGCGAGTGGAGCGTCGGCGTGCAGTAAATCGATCCCGCTCCCATCCGGCAGGTGCAGGTCGGCGATCAGTAAATCCGGCATCTGGCGCGTTAGCCATGTGCGGGCTGCCTTGAGGCTGCCGACCACGATCAATTCACAGGAGGGGTCACAGGTTTTTATTGCACGCTGCGCCAATTCGGCGTGATCTTCATCGTCTTCAGCCAGCAGAATGCTCACCCGATAATCGGGTCGGGTATAAAACTCCAAAAGCTCAGAAGATGCGCTATTGCCATCCATCCCGCTTACTCCTGGGGTCTCAGGTTCCACTTCAGCCAATGACAATTTAATATCCACGCCAGTGCGACAGAATTCGGATAGGAAACCGGGTTTCCATGGCGACCACGCTGGAAAGGATAAACGCGAGCACTGGCGCCATCTTCCAACGGTTTAATGCCCATGCCGTTATCCTATGCGTAGCAAACTGTTTGTTTCTGCTTGATTTCTAAATAATGTGTCGACTAATAATTTTCCTTGAGTGTACCATAAAAAGCGCAATCCATACTATTTTTCAGGAAAATAATG
>JAGRHK010000271.1 GCA_020444985.1 Candidatus Competibacteraceae bacterium | reverse complement strand
CTCCTCCAGTTGCCGTTCCTCGACAACCGAGCGGCTGTGAGGAAATAACCCCTCTTCCCAACCCACCAGGAACACCAGGGCAAACTCCAGGCCCTTGGCCATGTGCAGGGTCATTAATTGCACACAGTCTTCGCCGGCCCCGGCCTGGCGTTCGCCGGATTCCAGGGCGGCATGGGCCAGGAAAGCGTTCAGCCAGTCCAGTGGAGTCGGTTCCGCGCCAACGATCACGGGATCAATATGCGCGATGAAACGGACGGTGACGTTGATCAATTCGTCCAGATTTTCTATGCGCATTTCGCCCTTGTCGGCCTGATCCTCCTCGTACATGGCGCGTAAACCGCTGTGTGCGATGACAGCGCCAACCCGTTCCGGCAGCGGTTGTTCGCGGGTGCTGGCGTCCAGCGTTTCGATCAGGTCCAGGAACCGGCGCACGGCCTGGGCGGCGCGTCCGCTGAGCGTGCGGCTGTTAATCAGGCGCGTCGCGGCTTGCCACAAGGAACAACTGTCGGTGCGAGCGGCGTCGCGCAACAGCTCCAGGGTGCGCGCGCCAATGCCGCGCGGCGGGGTGTTCACGGCGCGCTCGAAGGAAGGATCATCGTCGCGGTTGGCAACCAGGCGCAGGTAAGCCAGCGCGTCCTTGATTTCCGCGCGTTCGAAGAAGCGCAAACCGCCGTAAATGCGGTAGGGCAGGCCCATGCCCAGCAGGGTTTCCTCGAACAGACGGGACTGGGCGTTGGAGCGGTAGAGGATCGCGGTTTCGCAACGCTGACCGCCATTTTCGACCCAGTGGCGGATGCGTTCGGCGACAAAGCGGGCCTCGTCGACGTCGTTGAAAGCAGCGTAGATGCGCACGGGATCGCCGTCGCCCGCAGCGGTCCACAGGTTTTTGCCCAAGCGACGGGCGTTGTGGGCGATCAGGGCGTTGGCCGCCTGGAGGATGACGCCGGTGGAGCGGTAGTTCTGTTCGAGGCAAATCGTTTGCGCGCCGGGAAAGTCGGTGGCGAAGCGCTGGATGTTTTCGACTTTCGAACCGCGCCAGCCATAGACGCACTGATCGTCGTCCCCGACGATGAACACATCGCCCTGGCCGCCGCTCAGCAGGCGGATCCATTGGTACTGAACAGTGTTGGTGTCTTGAAATTCGTCGACCAGGACATGCTGGAAGCGTTCGCGGTAATGGGCCAGCAGTTCGGGATGATCGCGCCATAGTTCGTAGGCGCGCAACAACAGTTCGCCGAAATCCACCAGACCGGCGCGGTCGCATTCGCGCTGATAGGCCGCGTAGATGCGCTGATTTTGCTGGCGGGTGGGTTTGCCGTCGTCGACGACATCCTGCGGTCGCTGCATTTCGTCCTTGCAGCGGTTGATGAAGGCCGCTGCGGCGGGCGGCGGCCATTTTTTTTCGTCCAGGCCCAGTTCGCGCAATACGCGTTTTACCAGGCGATTCTGATCGTCGCTATCCAGGATCTGGAAAGCGCGCGGCAAACCGCTCTCCTCCCAGTGCTGACGCAACAGGCGATGCGCGATGCCGTGAAAGGTGCCAATCCACAAGCCGCCCAGCGGTTGCTCCAGCATGGTTTGGACCCGGCCGCGCATTTCAGCAGCCGCCTTGTTGGTGAAGGTAACGGCGAGGATGGACCAGGGCGAGGCGTTTTCGACCGCCAGCAGCCAAGCGATGCGCCGGGTCAGTACGCGCGTTTTACCGCTGCCGGCGCCGGCCAATATGCGCAGGGGTTCCAGCGGGGCGGTGACCGCCTGACGCTGGGGTTCGTTAAGATCATCGAGAATCCAGGAAACGTCCATGATCGGGGATTCTAGCAGAAAATCCCGGCGAGCCTTGCCGATGGCAGAAAGGGCTGGGCCGTTAAGTCCTGCGGACCCGATGAGCAGGACGGGTTAGTGCAACGTAACCCGCCTGCGGGTGAATGATCTCTTTCAACGCTCGCTGAGCACGACCGGTAACAGGCCCTCTTCCAGCCGCCGCTCCAGGTCGGCCAACCGCGTCTTGACTCCCTGAAGTTCAGACAATTGTGCTTCCAGGGATGCGGTTCGGGCCTGCTGTTCCTTAAGCGCCTGCAACAACACCGCAGTCAGCGCGGAATAATTGACCGCTTCGACCTGGCCGGTGGCGGTGTCGTATTCCACGAGTTCCGGGTAAACCTCGGCCACTTCCTCGGCAATCAAACCCAGTTCCTGCCGCCCGGTCGCTATGCGCACGAACCGCACCCCACGCAAGCGCTCCAGCGACGTACTGGCGTCGGTCAGCGTGGCGATGTCGCGCTTGTAGCGGGCGGAACTGGCGCTGGACACCGTGCCGGTGAAGATGACGTTACCGGCATTGTTGATGGTCATGCGGCGAGCGCCGCCACTGACCGATGCCCCCAAGTCGTTGATGATGAATTCACCATTGTTAGCGCCGGCAGCGTTGGTGCCGACCACAAAGGTTTTCAGTGGATTGCCGCTGTTGTCGGTGCGCACCAGCATAAAGGCGGCGGTATCGACCGTGCGGTCCATGCGAAACACGGCATTGGCGCCGCTCAGGTGCAACTGCCGGTCCGGATGTTCGGTGCCGATGCCGACATTGCCGACGTTGTCGATGGTCATGCGGCGGGTTCCTGTACCGCCGACCGCCGTTCCCAGATCGTTAATGATGAATTCGCCATCGTTGGCGTCGGCAGCGTTGGTGCCGACCACATAAGTTTTCAATGCGTTACCGCTGTCGTCGGTGCGCACCAGCATAAAGGCGGCGGTATTAATGGTTCGATCCATGCGGAAAGCGGCGTCCCGCCCGCTCATGTGCAACTGCCGCGCTGGGCGGTCGGTGCCGATGCCGACGTTGACGTTGACGCTAGCGCCGTTCAAGCCCGCAATGCCGCCCAGCACCAGGGTGTTGGACTGGCTGACTTGCGCCCGGTGGCCCAAGGCCGTGGCGTTGGTGATGCCAACGGCGCCATTCGATGCGGAACCGATGAAACTATTGTTATCCTCGGTGGTGTTGGCGAGTCCGGCTTGCACCCCGATGAAGGTGTTGGCTCCGCCCGTTTGGTTGTTGGTTCCGGCTTGAGGTCCGATGAAGGTGTTGCCACCGCCCGAGGTGTTCTTGTCCCCGGCATCAACCCCAAAGAAGGCATTGTTATTGCCAAAGGTGTTCTTGTTCCCGGCATTAGCGCCGACAAAGGTGTTGTTCGAACCCGTGGTGTTGAGGTTCCCGGCATTAGTCCCGAAAAAAGCATTTTGAGTGCTTGTGAGGAGGGTGGGGACATTTCCCGCTCCGGTACCAAAGAAACTATTGGTAAGCGCTTCAGTTGCCAGCGGCATTACTACCCCCGAACTGGCCTCCCCGGTATCATCCAGCGTGACGGGCTGGAAATATCCCACCACCCAGCCGGACACTTGGGCCGAGACGCTACTGAACACGTTCAGGTCGCCTTCGGGACAAATATCGGATGAGCACAAGTTCACCAGCGTCGTCACCCGATGCCGGGTCGGTCCGGCCTGCGCCCGACCATCCAGCACCGTATGTTCGGGTTCACCCTGATCCGCCGCCCACACCTTCACCTGCAACCGCTCTCCAGCCAGGGTCTGCGCCTGGGTATCGAGCACCACGGCAACTGCCTCGGCTGGAATCGCGCACGGCCCGCGCACCGCCACTGGACGCACTTCACCGCTGCTCCACCATTCATCCGCCACTACCGGACAGGCCGCGCTCAAACCCACAT
>JAGRHK010000270.1 GCA_020444985.1 Candidatus Competibacteraceae bacterium | reverse complement strand
CTGCTGATCAATGAAGCGGGGCAAGCTTGATGAAATGACGCCTCTTCTCATCCTGTTGAATACTATTGCTGTAGCAGCGCCTCCCTTTTGAAAAAGGGCGGCGGGGGGATTTTGACAGGCAGCGGCCAGCGGCGGCGTTGGATCAAAAAGTTAATGTCCTGGCCAGGCGGAACCCTCGGATGTCGCCCCGAAAACGCGGATTGAACCGGCCGCGCGTGGCCGACCGCAACCATTTCGGTGCGTTGAACCACGAGCCGCCCCGCAACACCCGAAGGCCGCCAACACTGCTTTTTTCCCACGCCGAACCGTCCGTCGGTGCGCCCTGATAATGGTCATGCCAGGAATCCTGGACCCATTCCCAGACATTGCCATGCACTTGGTAGAGACCAAACGGGTTTGGCTGGAAATCGTCCACAGGTACAGTCTTCTGGCGATATGTACCGCGCGCGCTATTTTGATGGACAAAACGGCTGTCATAGTTGGCGCGAGTCGGGTCAATCTCGTTGCCCCACCAAAAGGCGGTCGTGGTCCCTGCTCGCGCTGCATATTCCCATTCGGCTTCGCTGGGTAATCGATAAGGCGCTCTCGTCTCGTGCGAAAGCCAGGCGCAGTAAGCAACGGCGTCTTCCCACGAGACGTTGATCGCCGGCCGCCGCCCACGACCCCAGCCGTTGTTGCTGGGCTTACCCCGCCCGGTCGCCGTACAGAAACGGTCATACTCCTCGAAGGTGACCGCATACCGACCCATCGCAAAAGGTTGCGCGAACGCCACCAGGCGCTGCGGTCCTTCGCTGACTTGGCGCGCCCATTCGTTTTCGGGTGATGAACCCATGAGAAATTTACCGGCGGGTATTACCACCATTTCCGGGCCGGTATCGCCACCCCGTAAGCGTTCCTGGAAGCCGAGCCAGCCCGTCCACTGATGCGGTTTGATGGCGCTCCAATCCAGCCACTTCAACAATTGCAGCCCATTGACCTGATCGCTGCGGCAACGCAAGAAGTCCAACATCTGCGCCGTGGCCCGCAGCTTCAGTTTCCGAGTCGCCGCCGGGCAAATCTTCTTCACCGCTTCCAACTGACCCTCGACGAGGGCGTGAACCACCAGAAATTCCTGGGTGCTGTAATGCGAAAACTGATATTCGTAGTCCGAAGTCCGGTTCATCAACGAACACCCTCTGAAATCAAGCTGCTCAATATGGGCGATCATCGGTGAATCCGCCACCAAGTTCCATAGTTCGGCTTGGGATAGCATGCGCCTCCCGAGCGTTTGCAGATGAACCGCCGCGATCGTACAGCTTGTCCACAAGTCTTCCTGGGTCAGCTTGATACCTTGTTTCGCCAGCTTGCGCGCCTCACGCAGCAACCACGTTTCCGTGAGTGCTGCATGGAGGGCGTATTCGTCCCACCGTAGCGGGTTGGCGTCCAGCAGATCCTGGATATGAGCCAGAAGTAGTGGCCGAAAGCGCAGGGAACGCATGGGCATGGACGTGAGGAGCTGCTCGGCATGCAGCCATGACGGATGCCGGCGCTCCGTTAGCCCATGGTGCCAAGGATTGGGAAACCGTTTGGACAAATATGTGTGTACCTGACGATCATCGAAGAGCGAAAGAAAAAGCATGGGGCAAATGAAACCGCCTACGGTGACTCGACCGGGGCTTACAAACGAATCTGCGCCGGTTTCGGGAAAAAATCGTGTGCGGCATGAAAGGAAGACGCGCAGGAAGGGCGTGGTTTCGTGCAGCAACTCGATCAGCCGCTGTTCGGTCCGACCCCAGGCGGTGGCGTCCGCGTCCAGGGCATCAAGCAGCAGCACCGTATTGGCTTTATTGGGATGCTGGCGAACCGTCTCCAGAGTGGAGGGGCTGAGTTTCAACAGCAGGCAATCGTAATTTTCTGGCCAATACTTTACGAGATGCATCAGCTTGAGCATGACCAGCAGGGAGGTTTTGCCCATGCCAGCGTCGGCCAGGATAAACAATTGAGTACGCCCGTCCCGCAGAGCGATTTCCTTGCTCAGAAAGTCATTAATGAGGGTGAATATCGGGGCTTGTACCTGCGAGGCGGGGGCTTTGTCTTCGTGGTGATCCACTGGATCATAGTGCTGACATTTAGGTTCGACATAATAGCGCACCAGATCCTCAATATCGCCAAATTCATCAATTATATTATTAATTTCATTTGTTTTTTTATTTCGAATTACCTTCAGCTTCTTGGCAAGCAGCTTGATCCAATCCATGGAAATGAAGGTAGGCGCTTCAGTTAACACAGCAGGGTTTCTCTCAATTCATGGATTCACGAAAGCAACGTGAAAACCAGGTTGGCAGCACAGTCGGGGGCACTCGAAGCGATGGACGTCGGGCGCTCCTGTTTCCTCAGTAACAGGTGAGGCTCACGGATGGCAATCGTTCAGTCCCCCTTTGCTAAAGGGGGACTGGATGGTTAACCACGGATGCAGCCGTTGAACCAGCGTAAATCCGTTGCTTAACTTGTCAATAATGCGCTTACCCAGTTTCATCCGGAGAGTTCTGCGCGCGGCGATGGGCGCGCCAGCGCCGCGTCAGATACAGGACGGGACCCGATAAGCCGTAAAGCAGAAAACCCAGAAACAGTACGGCCGGTGGATCAATCGAAGTGAATACGAAGAGCAGCACCACCACCAGCGTGGTCATGAACGGCTTGCGTCCGCGCAGATCGAACTGCTTGAAGCTGAAATACAGGATGCTGCTGAACATCAGTGCGCCCGCGCCAATGGTAACGATCAGCGCCGGCCATCGCATGTGCGGACCGTCCAGCCCCAGGTCAGTGCAAAACCAGACCATGCCGGCCATGATCGCCGCCGCTGACGGGCTGGGCAGGCCAATAAAGTAGCGTTTATCCGTGTGGCCCAGTTGCACGTTGAAGCGCGCCAGCCGCAAAGCTGCCATCACCGTGTAGAAAAACGCCGCCAACCAGCCGATCTTGGCCAGGAAGCCGCCCATGCCCGTCATGGAGCCGAGCGCCCATTCATACATGATCAGCGCCGGCGCCAGGCCAAAGGACACCAGGTCGGCCATGCTGTCGTATTGCGCGCCAAACGCGCTTTCCGTGTGCGTCATGCGCGCCACCCGTCCGTCCAGTCCATCCCAGAACATGGCGGCGAACACAGCGATGGCAGCGGCTTCAAAGCGGCCTTGCAAGGCGGCGATGATGGCATAGAAGCCACAGAATAGCGCTGCGGTCGTGAACAGGTTGGGCAGTAGATAGACGCCGCGCGGACGACGCACTTGCGAAACTTCTTCGTTCACGGTTAATTTTTGCTGGTGTCTACCAGTCGATTCGCCTTGATCCACGGCATCATGCCGCGCAATTTTTCACCCACCTGCTCAATTTGATGCTCGCGGCTGATGCGGCGGCTGGCCTTGAGCACTGGCGCGCCGGCTTGATTTTCCAGAATGAATTCGCGGGCGAATTGACCGGTCTGGATTTCCTTGAGAATCCGGCGCATCTCGGTCTTGGTGTCTTCGGTGATGATGCGCGGCCCGCGCGTGAGATCGCCATATTCCGCCGTGTTGGAAATCGAGTAGCGCATGTTGGCGATACCGCCTTCGTAGATTAAATCCACGATCAGCTTCACTTCATGCAAGCACTCGAAGTAAGCCATTTCCGGGGCGTAACCAGCTTCCACCAGCGTTTCAAATCCAGCCTGAATCAGCGCAGTCAGACCACCGCACAGCACGACCTGTTCGCCGAAC
>JAGRHK010000026.1 GCA_020444985.1 Candidatus Competibacteraceae bacterium | reverse complement strand
CATGCGCACCGTGTATGGTGACCATCAGCGCTTCATCGACACCTATTTCGCCATGTACAAGGGCCTGTACTTCACCGGCGACGGCGCACGGCGCGACGAAGATGGTTACTACTGGATCACCGGGCGGGTGGACGACGTCATTAACGTCTCTGGTCACCGCATGGGCACTGCCGAAGTCGAGTCGGCGCTGGTGCTGCATCCGGCGGTCGCTGAAGCAGCGGTGGTCGGTTTCCCGCATGACATCAAGGGCCAAGGCATCTACGCCTATGTCACTCTGAAGGTCGGCGTCACTCCGACCGAGGAATTGCGCAAGGAACTGGTCGCACACGTCCGTAAGGAAATCGGCCCCATCGCTTCACCCGACGCGCTGCAATGGGCGCCCGGTCTGCCCAAGACCCGCTCTGGCAAGATCATGCGCCGTATTCTGCGCAAGATCGCCGCTAATGAAGTGGATCAGTTGGGCGATACCTCGACGCTGGCGGATCCGAATGTGGTCACCGACTTGGTGGATAACCGGGCGGTTAAATAATGCGGTCAGCCGTGTAAGCAAAACGTTCCTTTCCTCAAGCACCCTCCATCCGTGTGATGGAGGGAGGGCAAGGGAAAGAAATATTGCTGGCCTTGCCAAGCCCGGTTACCCCTGGAAGCCGGGCATTTTCATTCGAATGGCGCACAACACACATTCATGCAACGCAGCGATCTCTTGGTCTTTCTGGGTTCCCTGGGAATCACCGGGCTGCTGATCTGGGGACTGGTTTATTTCATCAACACTTGGTGGGATCGGCTACCCAAGGTGGCTGCGCTCACCATCTGTATCCTGTTGGCGGTGATGGTGATCGGCTATCCCATTTATGCCTTGGCGCGTTGGTCTGATCGTTATCTGGCTCGGGTCAAAGAGCAGCAGCAAAAGCAGGGACGCCAGGACGCTTGATAATCCGCGTATCATCAAAGCAAGAACCAACGCTCAATCCGTGGTGATCAATTTCTGACCATTACGACGCGCGACCGGGCCGGGTCCGCCGGCAGCCATGCCCTGAAAATCAGCCAGATTCAATGTGTAACCGCTGACAAAATCCAGATTTCGGCGATTTCGTCTGACCCGGATCGTGATCGGATCATCCAGGGTCAGATAAGCGCCACACGATTCTCCCGCATCACAGATGTAGAAATCATTGTTGAGGTCGGAACCGGCGAAAATCTGATAGGTTCCGGCAGGAATCCCGCGCAATGTGTAAACGTAGCGGCCATCCGGCTGCCGGATGGCCATCGTGGAAACCGATTGTTTGGTTCTGGCGTTGACCAGCACGACATACTGTTGCCCAATCGTCCCCACGCTTAGATTACTGGCGACCTGCATGATGACCTTGATCTCGGCCGTGTTGACGTTGGATGTAAAGGTCAGAGTCGCGCTGTAAACGCCATCCGCTAATCCAGCCCGATTCACCGATACTTGATACGAACCCAACCCATTGGCATTAACCGTATCGGGCGCGATGTTCAGCCAACCGCCGGAATCCTCGGTGGGCGGATTCACTGTCAAGTCGCCAACGCTTCCATTGAATACCGTCAGGGATTGCTGGTTTGAGGCAATGCCAAAATTCAGCGCCGTGGGATTAACCGTCAGAACCGGGACGGGATCAACAGGCTGGCCACCGTTATTCGCGGCGGCAATCGCGGCCTTGTTCGCATTCAACAAACCATAACCAAACTGATTATCCCGGCCCGTCGCGCCCAGATCGTCGGTGAGCGCGCCACTGGCCAACAGGTTATCAATGTCATCCGGCGTCAGGTTCGGCGCTAGCGCCTTCATCAACGCAATAACGCCGGCAGCGTGCGGGGTCGCCATGGACGTGCCTTGCCAGATCAGATAATCGTAAGCCAGCGTGTCATTGGCGTCATTAGCGGCCGTGCTTAACACGCCATCCGGTTTGCCATCGCCGTTCACGTCCGTGGCTGTGTTGCCGCCCGGCGCTGCGACGTCAATGTTGGGGCCGAAGCTGGAATAAGGAGCCAGTGTTTTATCGATGGTCACTGCGCTGACTGAGATGACCTCCGGGTAACTGGCTGGATAAAGGGGCGTTCTATTGGCGCTGTTACCGGCAGCAGCGACAATGACCACGCCAGCCGCGCGGACGCGCGCATAAACGGCACGGTCTGCGGACGAACTGGCGGTCGATCCCAGACTGAGATTGACGACATCGGCGCGGCGCGGCGGCACCGTCCCCGAATCATTGGGCAAACCGGCGGCGTAACGCATCGCCTGTTCAATATCGTATAAAGAGCCGCCGAATTTGCCGACGGCCCGTAGCGGCATGATCTTGGCGCCAAAGGCCACGCCAGCGCCTCCGGTCTGATTATTCGTGGCCGCCGCCACGATGCCGGATACATGAGTGCCGTGGAAGGAACTGCTGCCATTCGGATTGCTGCGGTCCCCAACATCATTGGGATCGGGATCGATGCCGTCGCCATCCAGCGCATTGGCCCGACTGCTGATGAAATCATAGCCGGTGGTCAGTTGTCCTTGCAGGTCGGGATGTCCCAGTACTACCCCGGTATCCACTACGGCGACGATCGTGTCAGCGCCGGTTGTCAAATCCCAGGCCTGCGGCAGATTGATCTGTGGATAGTGCCACTGGAAGCGGTACAGCGGGTCGTTGGGAACGAACAGCGGTTGGCGTAGATAATTCAACGTAGCGCTGGCTACATCCGGATCCCGATTCAACGACTTGACCATGCACAATGTTTCCAGCTTGGCTTCAACGTTCGCATCGACGAGCGCCGAAGCGCCCGGCAATACCGCTGGCAGCGCACACGCGGAATGCGATGAGGATTGAATCGCGCGCCAGTCGTTTAATCGCAGCAAGCGGTTGCGCTCCTCGGATTCCTGCTGACTGCGCGCGGTCAATCCCTGCGCCTGGGCGCGCGCCCAGGTTCCATCCGCCGTCGTGGCCAGTTCTTCGCGAAAATGCACCACGGCCTCGCCCGGCATGAAGGTAGCGCTCAACCGCATGTCATGACGCGCAACCGCTAAAGATTGACCCAAGGTCAGCGTGTAATTGGATGCGCCAGCGGCTGCTGCCACGGCAATCAGGTAATCGCCGCTGGTTTCAACGACCAGCGATTCGACCCGACTCAGGTCGGAGGACATGTCCAGTAATTGACCTTCAAGGCTATAAAGAGCCAAATCCAGATCGTTACGCACGCCATCGCCTGCGATGAACAGACTGACGGCTTGGCCCGCCAGCAGCTTGACCTTATAGAAATCCAGGGTATCGCCTCGACCCCGAGAACGACCCAGTGGACCGCTGCCTGGTTGGTTGACGTAACCGCTGAGCGTGACGGGGTTCGTAATTTCTTGCGCGCTGGACGCAGTATCGTTGGATTGATAGAAAGCATTGGGGTCGTTGACATCATTGTCTACGGCTGCGCCGACCGCCGGTTGAATGACGCCGCGCAGGACATATCCCTGCTTTGGAGACGATAACGGCTCTGACTGGGAATCATCACGCGCGCTGCCGCAGACCAGTGGCGAGAACGCCAGCATCGCGCTCATCAGAATAATATTTATGGCAGTCGTCGGTTTCATTCGCAAATTTTCCCACAGGATCATGAATTCTCCTTGACATCCTCCCCGCCGTAAACGACGAGGATTCCTGACTTCACAATCAGGGTTTTCTGTTTCATTGAGGATTGCCCAGAGGCGTTATGGCTTGGTTTTCGCCGATTCGATTCCCCAAAGTGGGGAGTCTTACGCGGTTCGATCCGCAGCCGGAAACTCCCCCAGGTCTCACATCCTCTCCACAGACTTCACATCCCGCCCGCCCGGCGGTAGGTCTTGAATAAGAGACAGTGGTGATGTTAACGAAAAGAGCGTTGCTTAGCGAGTCCCCGCAAGGGGGACTCTCGCACCGTCCGCTATCCCTCTCCGGCCTAAAGGCCGGAGTCTCTCGCGGAGAAAAGGATGAATCTCGGTGTGGCTGATATTCATGACAACTCGTTGTCGAGAAAATCCTGGTAAACCTGGGCAATGCCGACCTCAAACGAAGTCGTTGGCCGCCAGCCGAGAGCCTGGATGCGTCGGCTGTCGAGCTGTTTATGCGGAGTTCCATCCGGTTTGCGCGTATCAAATGTTAAAACGCCTGAGAAGCCAATGACGCGAGCTACGATCCGGGCAAGGTCCGCAATACTTAAATCCTCGCCACAGCCGATGTTGATCAGCCCCGGCGCGCCTGGCGCATCCAACAGGGCGTCAAAATCAGCGTCAGCCAGGTTCATCAGGAAGACACAGGCAGCGGCCAGGTCATCGCTATAGAGAAATTCTCGGCGCGGGGTTCCGCTGCCCCAAATCACGATTTCGGTTTCCCTCCGCGCTTTAGCCTCATGACATTTGCGAATCAGCGCCGGCAGGACATGCGATTTTTGCAAATCATAGCAGTCGCCAGGGCCGTAGAGGCTGGCGGGCATGACAGTGAGATAACGCGCGCCATGTTGGCGGCGGTAAGCGCGACACATTTCTATGCCGGCAAGCTTGGCGATCGCGTAGGCGCGGTTCGTGTCCTCCAACGGACCAGCGAGCAGCTCGTCTTCGCGGATCGGTCGGGGAAAGTCGCGAGGGTAGGCGCAGTTGGAGCCGAAAAATAGCAGGCGTTCTACTCCATGACAGTGGGCGGCAGTCATCACGTTCTGCTGAATCGCCAGATTATCGCTGATAAAGTCGGCTGGGTATGCCGCGTTGACTTGGATACCGCCCACTTTGGCGGCGGCCAGGAAAACGTATTGAGGGCGTTCGAGAGCGAAAAAGGCGTCGACGGCATCCGGTTGGGTCAGATCCAGATCGGCATGGGTGCGCGTCAGTATTTTCGAGTAGCCCTGGGCCATGAGCTGCCGCGCCAAGGCAGAGCCGACTAGACCGCAATGGCCGGCGACGTAAATGCGGGCGGTCTTTTTCATCGGGGCGTTCACTCGTGTTTTTGACATCCTCCCCGGCTGAGGGCCGGCGATTCCTACGGCGCTCCGGCGCCGTATGCAGCCGGCTCCGAGCTGCTTCGATGGCTTCCTGCTGCTGGCGGTAGGACCGCATCGCTCACTTCACAGGCGAACCGGGCGTGTCCCACTCTTAAAAACATTCTACACTCAATGAACGATTGGATTGGAGATTTACACTGTTTGTTCATTTGGCTCAATTACGGATTCTGAGCAGTTTTCCCAAAAGTTTACCCGACAAAAGCCATAAACCTATCCTTTGGAGGTTACTATGAAAAAGTATCAACAGTTGATTAATGGCGCTTTAGTGGATTCCCACTCAAATCAATTCATTGAGGTGGAAAACCCGTATACCGGAGAGATTATGGCGCATGCTCCGCAAGGAGATGAGGTTGACGCGCAACTGGCTTTGGATGCCGCACAGAATGCGCAGGACGCATGGGCAGCACAACCCGCGATTGTTCGCGCTCAAGCATTGAAAAAGATGGCAAATGTCATCAGAGAAAACCGGATTGAATTGGCTAACATCCTGGCTAGCGAACAGGCCAAGGTGCTTCCTTTGGCGCAAATTGAGATCGATTTTACTGCAGATTATTTCGATTATTATGCGGGCTGGGCGCGGATTTACGAAGGCGAAATTATCCAGAGTGATCGTCCAAAAGAAAACATGCTGCTCTTTCGCCAACCCATGGGCGTAGTCGTCGGTATCTGCCCATGGAATTTCCCGTTCTTTGTCATGGCGCGCAAAGTAGCGCCCGCGCTTCTCACCGGCAATACCATTGTTATTAAGCCAAGCAGCGAAACTCCAGCAACGACGCTTGAATTTGCCAAGCATGTCGCCGGACTGGACCTTCCAGCCGGAATCGTTAACTTTACCTCAGGTCGCGGCTCCACTCTGGGCGAAAAGCTGGTTCGCAGCCCAATAACCGCCATGGTCACGCTGACAGGCAGCGTTGAAGCGGGAACACGCATCATTGAAGGCACGGCGGAAAATATCACCAAATGCTCGCTTGAGCTGGGCGGCAAAGCTCCAGCTATTGTCTGTGCGGATGCCGATCTTGATCTGGCCGTAAAAGCGGTGGTGGCCTCACGGGTCATTTTCAGCGGTCAGGTATGTAATTGTGCAGAGCGGCTCTATGTAGAGAACAGCATTGCTGATGAATTTACAGAGAAACTGGTTGCAGCCATGAAGGCGGTCACTTATGACAGTCCTTTTGCCGATCCCGCCCCGGATATGAGCTGCCAAGTCAGCCATAGCCAACTGGAAAAAATCGAGGCCATGGTTGATCTCGCCAGGAAAGAAGGGGCCGAAGTATTGTGTGGCGGCAAGCGTCCAGATATGAAAACCGGCTATTTTTATGCGCCGACCGTACTTGGAAACTGCAAACAGGATTTTGATGTTGTGCGTAATGAAGTCTTCGGCCCCGTACTGCCCGTGCTCACCTTCAACGACCTGGATGAAGCAATCGCCCTTGCCAATGATTGCGAATTCGGCCTGACCTCATCCATTTATACGGCAAATATCAACAAGGCTTTTGAAGCAATCAACCGCCTTAAATTCGGTGAAACCTATGTGAACCGAGAAAACTTTGAGGCCATGCAGGGATTCCATGCCGGATGGCGCAAGTCGGGCATTGGCGGGGCAGACGGCAAGCATGGCCTGTATGAATATCTCCAGACCCATGTCGCCTATATTCAATACTAACCGCTCCGACTCTATGCATTGCTGACAGGAAGCACGTACTCCTGTCCGATGTGGTCGCCATGTTGGCCGCAGGTATGGCCTCAATCGTATTGGGCGCTCAGGTTATCAAGCAGCGATGGTTTATTCCGGAAGCACGCTATTTAGCCGGGGTCGTTGGGTTGATAGAGCACAATTTTCGAGCCAGAGTTGTCGAATCTCAGCGGGACATGCGTCAGGCGTTGCAGGCGCTGGCGCACGGCGGCTTGCCGGTCGGGGGGAACAAAGAGCAGGAAGAAACCGCCACCGCCAGCACCCAGCAATTTACCACCGATCGCGCCAGCGGCGTGGGCTTCCCGATAAAGGTCATCAATGGCTGGATTGGTGACCTGATCAGACAGGGTGCGTTTGTGTTGCCATGCCTCGTCGAGCAGTTCGCCAAAGGGCAGGATACTGCCCTCGCTGCTGCTGAGGAAACGCAGGGCCTCTTCCACGATGGCGCTGATACGTTGCAGTTGCGCAGTGCGCTGATGGAGACGGGCGATCTTGCTGCGCGCGACGTTGGCGGAATAGCGTGAGATACCGGTAAAAAACAGCATGAGATGCTCGCTCAGGGCTTCCCGTTTAGCGGTGCTGATGATGACGGGTTCAACCTGGAAGGCTCCACCCGGATGGAAACGGATGCGATTGAAACCGCCGTAGGCGGCGGCGATCTGATCCTGAGAGCCAACCGGTTCGCCAATCAGAACTTGTTCGACATGCAGGGCTTCGCGGGCCAGGCGATCAGCATCGCTGTATTGACCACGCAGGGCATACAGGGCGTTCAGCAGGCCGACGGTGAAGCTGGAGCTGGTGCCAAGACCGGAGCGAGCAGGCAGGTCGCCATCGTAGTTGATCGACAGGCCCCGTCGGCAGTTGAGGTGGCGCAGAACGGCCTTAACCGCCGGGTGGCGAATCTGGTCGATGGTTTTGACCGTTTCGATGCGGGAGTAGACCACGCGGTAGCGGTAGTCGAAAAAGGGGGGCAAAGGACGACAGGCAATGTAGCAGTATTTGTCGATCGTCGTGGACAGCACCTGTCCGCCATGCTCAAGATACCAGTCGGGATAATCCGTCCCGCCGCCAAAAAAGGAAACGCGAAACGGAGTACGGCTGATAATCATGGGCGGTCCGATGAATATCCGGGGTTGAAAAACACGGCTTGACGGCCCCTACTGACCCCACGGCATGGCGCTGAACCGGGAGGTCGCCATTTCTTCATAGAAGGCCAGCAAGTCGGCTGCTTCTTGATCCGGAGTTGCTATCCGAGTGCGGGCCGCCCCGTTGCGCAGGTGCGCAAGCAGCGCCGGATCGTCGAGAAGGGTGCGCATGGCCTCAGCCAGGTCAGCCGCTTCTCCGCAGTCCATCAATAGACCGTTCTCCCCCGGCGTCACGATTTCTGAACCGAAGAAGCGATGAGCAATCACTGGAATACCCATCACCAGAAACTCCTGAAGGGTGCGACACGCGGTCTCGAACAGGGAAGGGGTCAGGCCAACATCGACGTCCTGCAGCAGCCGCCCCAGATCTGCGGGCTGGTAGGGTCCCAGATAGCGAATCCGGCTGTCGGGCGCGCTGGCGGCGGCCAGGATCTCCGCATGAATCTCCGGAGCGAAGGATTCACTGACCCCGGCTACGCGCAATTCAAAGTTGGCATAGCCTTGTTCGCGCAAGCGCTGGACGGCGGCGGTCAGCAGATGCGCGCCCTTGCGCGCTTGCAGGGAACCGATAAACAGGAAGCGGACGGACCGGGAGGACGCGCCAACGGACCCTGCGGAATCCGGTCGCGCCCTGGAGTCATGCATCCCGGCCTGTAGCGTTTGGGCATCCAGACTGAGCGGAATGATCCGGGTGCATTCTGCTGGAAAGTCCAGATATGTTAGAAAACGTTCCCGGAAAATCGCGCTGGCGAACACCAGGCCATCGACATGGCGCCGGTAAAACTGCTGGAGAAAATCGCGCCAGAGCTGTAGTTCGGCAATCCGCAGCTCGCGCAAGGTTCGGAAATAATCGCTTTGCGGGTGCGGCGGTATGGCGTTGCACTCCAGACAGCGGCGGGCATCGAACCAGTCTGAACATAGGCGCAAGGGATTGTCCAGTACCGGATTGGCCCGCAGGCAGAGTTCTTCAATATTGCGGACTTGGCGAATTACCACACAACCAAGATCGTGCAACAGCTTCAGAATGCGCGAGGGAAAGCCCAGATAGTCATTAAGATGCACGACTTCTGGGCGAAATTGTTCGATCACGCTTTCAATCGCCTGCAAGACCGGCTGGATATCCTGAATATGGGTATGTTCTCGTTGAAAGATGTCAAAAAAATTGCCGCCGGGGGCATGGTAAACCGGAAAGGGATGGCTCGCGGTATCCACCTGCGCTCGATTGACCTGGGGATCGGATACCAGGACGGCGACGGCGATGCCCAACCGGCGCAAGGCTTCCGCCTGGACCAGCGTACTGACCGCAACGCCGCTGTGCGCAAAAGGCGCAATGGCGTGAGCGACCAACAATACTCGGCCAATGACCGGTACATGGGCGCGAAAATCCCGGCTAAGCCGGATCAGAAAAAATTCGCTGGCAGCAGGCTTGAGGGCGTGGAGCGCCTGTAATTTGGCCTTTTGGTCAGGCCGGGAACGGGTCGGAAATCCATGAACGGTTCCGCCCTGGCCGTAGAACAGGCGCCGAACGCCGGCCCGACCCCAGTCCTTGACATGATCGGGGTTAAGATGACTGCCGTGATAACGCCAGTTGGGGAGCGTGATCAGCAATTGGCCGGCAGGATGCAAGCGCTCGCGTAACGACGACAGAATTCTAGGCCAGTCGCGGATATGCTCCAGGACCTCGGAAGCGATAATGGCATCGAACTCCCCATCGATAGCGTCCAGATGGTCCGTGCGAAAATCGATGCGATCCGCCCCCAGGAAGGATTGCGCTTGCTCGATGGCTGACTGGCTGGAATCCAAGGCGGTCAGGCGACGATACCCAGCGGCTGACAGAATCAAGGATCCCAGGCCGACGCCGCAACCGAAGTCCAATACCCGGGCGTCGACGGGCAGTGGTTGGGCGATGGCCCGGTAACGGACGAACACGCCCAGCAGGGTAAAAAGATCGCTACTCAGCAAATCTGGGCGCTGAAATCCATGCTGTCCCACACGGGCAGGCGGCGCCGCGCGATTGATCATGGTGACCAGTTGTTCCGGCGTGATGCTGCCCAGCAGCGACGGAATCCACAAAATCGCCCCGGCGTCATGCGCTTCAAGGCGTAGCGCGAATACCGGCGCACACAACCTGTCCACGGTCTGGAAGAGAAGATTGTAATAATGCCGGTTGGCAACAGAATACTGAATAGCCTGAACGAAGGTCAGGGATTCGGGCAAGCGTGGGTATAACTGAAATTCGTCCAGCTCCGGATCGTTTTTGATTTGGCTAATGGTAATTGGAGTCACAATGATGCTGTCTTGCGGATATTGTCAAAAAAAGACCGTGAACAGCGCCGTGGCGTTCCCAGCAAACAAGCGGCCGATGGATGCCAACAGGAATACAATCCCAAAAATCAGAACGACGAAAACGAAGAATCCGGGTTTTTTCTTCTCAAGAACCGCGACCGACGGGTTCTGGGGGTTATAGTAAACGGTGACTTGATCGCCGGGGTTGTAGCGCTGGATCCCGGTGCTTCTGTCC
>JAGRHK010000269.1 GCA_020444985.1 Candidatus Competibacteraceae bacterium | reverse complement strand
GTTGTGGGTCGACCGGCGACGACGGCCTCCACCTGATGCGCGTTGCAAATATTTGGCATTGGATCGTCATTCGCGGTAAGCTCCTCCTGCTGTAGTTAAAAAGACAAAAAGTTATGACTGCCTGGAGGATGTGCCCATGAATACTGCAATTATTGCTGATTCTACCCACAGTAAGGCGCTGCCCGACCTGGTGGCCAAGCTGCTGACCGCGCGTCAGGAAAGCCTGGTGCTTTATCAAAAACTGGCGGCGATGAAACCCTTTACGCCGGTTGATCCTGCACGGCGCCGGTTGCGACGATTTCAACAGGCGCTGGTGGATTATTTGGCGCTAGGACCGTTCGAGGTTTATCAGGCGCTGGAGGAGCAGCCGGCGGATTCGCCGTATCATCAGGCGCGCGAGCTGGCCCGACAACTTTACGCCCGTATCGCCCGCACAACCCAGGTTGCTCTGGCCTTCCACGATCGCTACGACGGTGAGGTCTCCGAGCCGGCGCTGGCGCAATTGGATGAGGCGCTTTCCCAACTGGGCGAATCCCTGGCGACTCGCATCGAACTGGAAGATCGGATTCTGGCCGCTGTTAGCCACAGCCAGGCCCAATCTCGGATCGTTGCTTAATTCGCTCGCTCTTCAATCTCAATCAGTAACCTCTGAGCCACGCCGGACGCAATGCGGTCCGGCCCGTCAGCGCCCCGTCTAATTGTGCGAGTAATCGTTCACGATCCCTGGGCAGTTCGCCCGCCAGCGCCAGAGCGTTGGACGCATGGTTGGAACGAAACGTCAGCGGCGCTGGCGGATTGAGCCGCTCGATTAATCGCTGCTGTTCCAACAATAACGCTTGATCATCCTGCGCCTGGAACGGTTCGCGGAATTTGCGCTGGAATTCGTCATGAATCATCGGGTCCAGCATGAGTTGCAAGGTTGAGAGATAATCCAGCTCCACCTGGTTGACCAGGTCAGCAGTGGCGTCGATGTGCTCCCGCCAGTACGTCTGGCCGCCGATGCCAAGAATTACGGTCGCTGAGAGCGTCAATTCCGCCTGCTTGGCTTTGGTCAAGCCGGTTGCCATCGCTTCCGGCATCGCGCCCTTGGTGATGCGTTTCAGTAGATCCGCCGAGCCGGTTTCAATGCCGTAATACAACAGTTTCAAGCCGTTCTCGCGCAACGCGGTCAGTTCTTCCACTGATTTCTTCAACAGATTGGCCGGCAGCGCATAGCTGGATACGCGCTCCAGTTGCGGAAAAGCGGCGCGCAGCGCTTCCAGCAGCGTCAACAGATGCGCGGTCGGCGCGGCCAGGGCATCGCCATCGGCCAGGAACACCCGTCGAATTCCCGGATCGGCTTGCGCGATGGCCTGGATTTCGGCTTGAACCGACGGCAGCGGGCGGACGGCAAAGGACTTGGTCCGGTACATGGAGCAGAAGCTGCAGCGGTTGAAACTGCACCCCAGGGTCGCTTGCAGAATGAAACTGTCCGCCTCGGAGGGCGGCCGCCAAAGCGGCATGTCGTAATGCACCAGCATCGTGAATTCCTCGGATTAATCCGCCGTGGGCAAAATCTCGGAAACCGGGATTCCGTGCTGCCGACTCGCGGCGGTCAAGGTATTCAGCAGCAGACAGGCAATCGTCATGGGGCCTACGCCGCCCGGCACCGGAGTCATCGCGCCGGCGACTGCCAGCGCCGAGGCAAAGTCGACATCGCCGGCCAGCCGCCCTTTGCCATCGGGGGTAGGAATGCGGTTCATGCCGACATCGATCACCGTCGCACCCGGTTTGAGCCAGTCGCCCTTGACCATCTGCGCCTGACCGACCGCTGCGACCAGGATATCGGCCCGCCGGCACTCCTCCGCCAGATCGCGGGTGCGAGAATGGGCGATCGTCACGGTGCAATGCTCCCGCAGCAGCAGGGCTGCCATCGGCTTGCCCACGATATTGGAGCGCCCCAGCACCACGGCCCGTTGACCGATCAAGTCTCCTGCATAAGCTTTGAGCAGCATCAGGCAACCCAGCGGCGTACAGGGAACCATCGCATCGCCCCCCGTCGCCAGCAATCCTGCATTGACCGGATGGAAACCATCCACATCCTTGGCGACCGCAATGGCCTCAATAATTGCGTGTGAGTCGATCTGCGTGGGAAGAGGTAATTGCACCAGAATGCCATGGACCGCCGGATCCGCATTCAAATCAGCGATGCGCGCCAGCAACTCCGCCTGGGTCGTGGTGGCCGGCAGGCGGTGCTGGAAGGAATTCATACCGGCTTCCTGAGCCTGCAAGCCCTTATTGCGTACGTAAATCTGGCTGGCGGGATCCTCGCCTACCAACACGACAGCCAAGCCGGGCGTCAGATCGTGGCTTGTCTTGAGTTGGGCGACCTGGGCTGCGATGCCGGTGCGTAACCGGGCGGCGAAATTTTTACCGTCAATCATTGTGGCCGTGGCCATGGAATCTTGCCCTGTATGGTTGAAAACGTTTTCTGATTTTACTACAGATCGCCGTACGCACGTCTTGCCTTGTCCATGACTTATCCGTATCTTTGCGCGCTTATTTTCACTACTCCCCACAGGAGCGCATCGCCGTGTCGAGTCAGGACCAGCACATCATGTTCATTTTTCCCGGACAGGGCTCCCAGTATGTTGGCATGGGCAGCGACCTGATCCGCGACTTCTCATCAGCCCGGCAACTTTACGAACAGGCGAACGATATTCTGGGCTACGATCTCATTAAACTTTGCCAAGAAGGGCCGGAAGAAGAACTCAAGCTGACCCGCCATACGCAACCGGCTTTGTTAGTCCACTCGCTGGCCTGCTTGAACATCTTCCAGGAATTGACCGATCGCCAAGTGCAACCGGCGCTAGCGGCCGGCCATAGCCTGGGCGAGTACTGTGCGCTGGTGGCTGCTGGCGCTCTAAGCTTCGAGACCGCGTTGCGACTGGTGCAGAAGCGCGGCGAATGCATGGGCGACTACGGCGCTGGCGAAATGCTGGCTTTTCCCCTGAATCTGGACAGCGTCCAGCCCCTGGCTGAAAAGCACTATTGCGCCGTTGCCGCGCGCAACCTGTCCGATCAAACCGTCGTGGGCGGCTTGAACGAAGATCTGGACCGGTTAACGGCCGATGCGCAAACGCAGTTCCCCCGCAAGCGACCGACCCGTCTCAAGACCGAAGGCGCATTCCACACCTTCTATATGATCACCGCCGCTGTGCATTTCCGCCCGGCGCTGGACGCCGCCGAGATGAGCGCCCCCACGATTCGCGTTCTGTCCAACAATACCGGCTCTTATCACGATCCTGATCCGGTGGCCATCAAGACCCGGCTCTTCTTTCAATTGTTCCACCCCGTCCACTGGATCGACAATCTGGAAACCGCTTTTCACGATGGCGTCACTTGCATTGTCGAGTTCGGCGGCGGTCTGGGCAACGGCCCGAACCCCGAGGATAAGCGTCCGAATCTGGAAAGCATGATCAAGAAAGCGCTGCGCGGCTCGGATTTCAGCGCCCACTATCACGCCGCCATCAACAGTCAAACCCTGCGAGAGACGGCGGAGGCCCTGCGCCCGTAAATTCCTCGACTGATGCAGGAGCGACGCAAGGCGATCGCTGCTACTGGCCAGAAAACGAACTTTTACGCCGCCGTCCATGATATTTCGTAAACGTCGGCTCTCGCGTTTGCCGGGATTTCAGCTACCCTTAAGCAAAATGTTTGGCTGGAACGGGTCAGCGTGGATGGCGGTGAATGC
>JAGRHK010000268.1 GCA_020444985.1 Candidatus Competibacteraceae bacterium | reverse complement strand
TCGGCGCCGATTTCTTGCGCCGGGCCTGTAACCACGTTCAACACGCCAGCGGGTAACCCGGCGCGCGTCGCCAATTCACAGAGCGCCAAAGCTGAAAACGGCGTCTGTGGCGCAGGCTTGACGACCATCACGCAACCGGCCGCCAACGCCGCGCCAGCCTTGCGAGTGATCATGGCGGCAGGAAAATTCCAAGGAATGATCGCTGCGCAAACGCCGATGGGTTCCTTGAGAACGACAATGCGCTTGTCGGACTGATGGGGAGGAATGATATCGCCATAGACCCGCTTGGCCTCTTCGGCAAACCATTCAATAAAAGAGGCTGCATAGGCGATTTCCCCCCGCGATTCCGCAAGTGGCTTACCCTGCTCCAGCGTCATCAACACCGCCAGGTCCTCCTGATGATCCAGCATCAGGTTGAACCACCGCCGCAAGAGCGTGGAGCGCTCTTGCGCAGTTCGCGCCCGCCAGGAGGAAAAAGCCTTTTCGGCAGCGCTGATCGCCCGTTTGACTTCCGCCCTGCCCAGTTGAGGAACATGTCCCAGCGTTTCGCCCGTTGCCGGATTCGTCACTGGCGCAGTTTCGCCGCTATCGGCATCGATCCAAGCGCCGCCAACATAGCTTTGCTGGCGGAACAATCGCGCATCGGTCAAGTGCATGACAGACTAATTCCTGACGACTAATACCGATTTATTGAAATGCCTCACGACCCGCTCGGCATTGGGTCCAACCAGGAAATCGCCCAGCTCCGGGCGGTGTGAAGCCATGATGATGAGATCAGCGCCGATTTCCTGAGCAACGCGGATGATTTCCTTATACACCACGCCCTCAACGACAATGTGCTGAACATGCACATCCGAAGGCACCTGTTCTTTAATAAACTGATGCAGGTGGTGAGTCGTTTCCTCCACCATTTTTCTACTAAAGTTTTTAGGGAAATAACCGCCGACCAGCGGCATTCCAAAATCAGGCACTACGGTAACGACATGCAGGCGGGCCTTAAAAGCTCGGCAGTATTCGATTACCGAAGGCAATACGGTAATCCAGGAACTTTCGTGATTGAGATCAACGGGGAGCAGAATATCGTTGTACATGATGGGGCCTCCTTCATCTATGTAAACGACTATAGCGCTTATTTTGAATTGTAGCGAACAGCCTCTCAAAAATTGTTTCTTGCAATCCACTCCCTGGAGCAAGCCGTCAACGCTTCCCACACAAATTTTCGCATGGCGCGCCATCCTGGTCGCCGTCCAAACGTTTTAACCCGCAAGTCTTTAGATAAAAACGCGCTTCTGCACAATCGCGCATTTCACCACAGGTGCGTTTTGCTCCACAGTTGGTGAGAACCGGCTTCCAGTCCATTGAAGCCCGTCAGAAGGCCACGCTAACCTTCTTCATAAACCTCCAGGACTGGGGATAAGGGAGTGACCGCTAACGCCAGCGCCTCTTCCGGCACTTGCAGCACGCGTTGCTCGAAAAGGACATGATAGTAGATTGGCGTGGCGTCGCGAATCACTGCCATGACTTCACCCACCGCATCAACCGGAGCCACGACAACACCCTCGATGGCCAACGTGCGAAGTGCGGTGACCCGGTCGCCGCGCTCGAACTGATTGGGAATCCACGGCGCATCGGCTGGAATCAGCTCCACTTCCCGACAGCCGACGACGCGCTGCTCGTCGGCATCAAGGAAGTGTACGCTATAAATAAGCTGGTCTTGCAGAAAGACGCCAATATGGCGGACATAGCCGACGCTACCGCGCCGAACCAGCACTGCACCCGTGGGTTGGCCTGGATAAGTGCCGTCGTTGCGGATATTACGAACAACCCGCACTGCCTCATCACAAGCAAAGCGCGGCTCCAGAATCATGTGAGGCGACCAATATTCGTGAGCGGAATACGCACTTCGCGTTGTACGGCCTGCCGCTGGAAAACTTTGAAGACCTTCTCGGTTAAGGCATCAGAATGCAAAAAATCCTGATAGGCGCGTTCCAGATATTGGGCAAAACCCTCGCGATCCACGGGGTCGTTTTGTCTCAGGTAGTCGTGAAATCGCTTGAGAATATGCAAGCGATTCACCTCTACGACGGCAGGTTCAAAATCAATACTGAAATAATTGAGAAAATCTTCCGCAGAAGACAACTCGGCAAGTTCGTCGCGTAGCGTCATGGTAGACATGGCTTTATACCTCAGCGTGGAGTCAGGGGGTCAGAGCTGCAAAAATGAGTGGGCGTAGCGAAATCCACCGTTTTCGACCGCATTAAGGTTGACTGAAGCATGGCGGCAGACGGCGGCTCAGAATCAAGATTGTGGTAAAGGATGCGCAATTCGTCGGATTCCGGCAAACGCTTGCGCTGACTGACAAAGGTGCGAATGTTCTGGAGGATGACTTTGGCCTGACGCTGATCCAGTGTGATGCCAAGATCGCGATAGACTTTGAGCACTGCCTGGATACCGGAATGCTTGCCGAGCACCAACCGGTGACTGCGCCCCATCTCCGCTGGATCGACCCCCTGATAGTTCAAGGGATGTTTCAGCAGACCATCGACATGAATGCCCGCTTCATGGGTGAAAACACCCTCGCCGACCAGGCTCTTGTGCCAGGATAGCGGGCGATTGGCGGCGATGGCGACTTGTTGCGACAACGCCAGGAAACGGGAGAGATCGATATCAATCTGGAAACCGTACAACTTGCGCAACCCCAGCACGACCTCTTCCAGCGCGGCATTGCCCGCCCGCTCGCCCAGACCGTTAACTGTCGTATTGACATGCGTCGCGCCGCCCAACGCCGCCGCCAGGGTGTTGGCGGTGGCTAATCCCAGATCGTCATGGGCATGCATTTCCAATTCAATATCCACAGCCGCCCGCAGACGCTGGAAAATTGCCAGAACGCCGAACGGATCCATGATGCCCAGCGTGTCTGCAAAGCGGAAACGCCTCGCTCCAGCCGCTTGCGCGGTCTCAGCAGCGCGCAATAGAAAATCGTGATCGGCTCGGGAGGCATCCTCGCCCCCCACGATGACTTCCAAACCCAATGCCTGCGCTTGGGGAACCAGACGCTGGATAGCGTCCAGCGCCTGTTCGCGTTGCCAACCCAGCTTATATTGCAACTGCTGATCGGAAAGCGGTACGGATAAATCGATGCCCCATACGCCCAAATCGTGGCATTGTTGCAGGTCAGAATTGCGCATTCTGCTCCAGACCAGCAACCGCGCATTCAACCCCAATGCCGCCAGATCGCGAATACTGTCCCGCTCTTCCGCGCCCATGGCCGGGATGCCAATTTCCAGTTCAGGGACGCCCAGTGCGACCAACTCGCTAGCAATAGCGCGCTTTTCGTCCTGAGAAAAAGCCACTCCCGCTGATTGTTCGCCATCGCGCAGAGTGGTATCGTCGATTACAAGAGTACGAGGCATAACAGTCATGGTAGCGATCTCGCCAGAGATGGATTGTATGATGGTTAATGCTTACAAAACCCGTACCAACTTAGCACGTCAAAACAAACAATAACTTGATCAGAAAATTCAGACTATGGCGCGAGGTTTCGCACAGTCCATGATCCGTGATTTGTTGGAAAACCGACAATCCAGCGCTCTTAAGCTTAGAAATGTAGCCCTATTCCACAGGATCTATTCGCGATGTTGAACAATCGGCCCTGTGACCTATTCACTAAAAGCATCGGGTAATATGCCCCGTGGCATATTCATCATTCTTCATACGATCCTCTATACGGCACGCT
>JAGRHK010000267.1 GCA_020444985.1 Candidatus Competibacteraceae bacterium | reverse complement strand
CTAAACCGTTGCTGCCGGTCGCCGGGCAACCGTTGATTGTCCATCACCTGGAAAAGCTACGGGAGGCGGGCATTGTCGACGTCGTCATCAATACCGGTCACTTGGGCGCACAGTTGCCAGCCGCGCTAGGGAACGGCAGCGCATGGCGTTTGAATATCGCCTGGTCACCAGAACCGCCTAGCGCGCTGGAAACTGGCGGCGGCATCTTTCAAGCGTTGCCGCTGCTCGGTCAGGAACCTTTCATTGTCATCAACGGCGATATCTGGACGGATTATCCCTTCGCCCAATTGCCAAATGCGCCAGACCGCTGGGCGCATTTGGTGCTGGTGGACAATCCACCACATCACATTGAGGGCGATTTTGTCTTACTGGAGGATGGAGAGGTCATGGAACAGGCATCGCCACGCCTGACTTTTAGCGGCATCAGCGTCCTGCGCCCAGAGTTGTTTCATCATTGCCAACCGGGACGCTTCCCACTCGGTCCTCTTTTGCGCCGAGCGATGGCGATGGGCAAGGTCAGCGGCGAACATTACCAGGGCGGCTGGCGCGATATTGGTTCGCCGGAACGACTAGCGGAATTGACGGCGATGTTGAGCCATCCTTCGCACCCCGTTGAAAGCTCCTGCACAGAATAATCAATTCTAAACTTTACCCGATTCAAACAAACCAGGAACCGTCCCTCGCCATGAATACCACGCAATCTGCGGCTACTACTAAACTTGTTATCAAGGTATTCAAAATATTAGGGTTGCTGCATTTGCTATGGCTGAGCGTTCCCGCCGTCGGCCATGCTCAACACTGGATTTATACGGTTCGCCCTGGAGACAATCTATGGAACATTGCTGCTGATTATCTAACGCGCTTGGATTATTGGTCACGGTTGCAGGTCTTAAACCAGGTCGCCGATCCCCTGCACTTGCCGCCGGGGATGAAACTCCGTATCCCTGTTGCCTGGCTCAAGGCTCAACCGACGGCGGCCCGCGTGATCAATGTGCAGGGCGAAGCGGAGGCCAAAGTGGCCTTTACCGGCCAAACCATCGGAATTGCGACCGGCCTGCTGTTGCATGGCGGCGATGAAATTCGCACCGGTCCTAACAGCAATGTGGTCGTGGAGTTTGGCGATGGCTCGCGGTTGCTGGTGCAGGCCAACAGTTTGCTGGTCATGGATACCTTGAGCGTCTATGGCGATACCCGCATGGTCGATACCCACCTTCGTTTACAACAGGGTCGAGTAGAAAATCAGGTGACGCCCCAACGAAGCCCCAACACCCGCTACGAAATTTTTACGCCTGCCGCCGTTTCCGCAGTGCGCGGCACCCGGTATCGATTGAGCATGAATGCCGATCAAGCAACCGCCCGTACGGAAGTGCTGGAAGGCGCAGTAGAATTCCGTGGCGCTCGCCAATCCCGAACGGTGAAAAACGGATTCGGCGCTTTGGCTGAAACAGGCAAGCCGCCGACCGCGCCAGTGCCGCTGCTAGCGCCGCCAACGGTCGCTGACTTGCCCGCGATCGTAACGCGCTCGCCCATCCAGTTGAGCGTTCCAGCCTTGAAGGGCGCAACCGCTTATCGCGTCCAAATTGCTCCCGATGAACAGTTTACGACTTTATTATTCGACGCGGTCTCGACGGCGCCGGCAATACGCGGTCCTGACTTGCCCGATGGCGATTATGTGCTGCGTATTCGGGGCATCGACGCCAAAGGACTGGAAGGACGTGACGCTGATCATCGCTTTCGCCTGCACGCCCGTCCCGAACCGCCGTTTCTGATTCAGCCGGCTGATCAGAGCGCGGTTCTCGCACCGGCGCTGGTTTTCAAATGGACGGAGTCGCAGAATGCGGCGGCTTATCATTTTCAATTGGCTGAGGATGAGCGCTTCACCAAGCTGGTGTCGAATGTGCCAAACCATACTGAATCGCGCCTGACCCTGGATCAGACGCTGGCGCCGGGTCGTTATTTTTGGCGGCTAGCGACGCATGATACAGACGGCAGGACGGGTCCCTTTAGCGATCCGCAATTTTTCCGACTACAGGCGACGCCCAAATTGCAAGCGCCCGAGGTGACCGACGGCGCCATGACGTTTCGCTGGGCGGCCGGTCTGCCTGGACAGCAGTATCAATTCCAATTGGCCAAGGATCCCCAGTTTGAAACGATCCTGGTCGATCAACAGGTAGCCGAACCGCAATTGACGATATCCCGACCCGAATCCGGTTTTCATTACCTGCGTATTCGCACGATCGACACCGATGGCTATGTGGGGCCGTATAGCCCGGCGCAACGCATCGACATTTTGCCCGCAAGCTATTGGCCATTTGGCTTTACACTCATCCTGGGCTTAATCCTGGCGTTATGAACCGATGGCTTCGTTCCCACGGCAGCGGATTCGCTAGGACAGGTCTAGCGCTAGCGCTGGCGGCCCTTGCCATTGGGCTGAGCCAGACTGGTTGGTTGAGCCGCTGGGATTGGCTGCTCTACGACTGGAGCCTGTCCGTTCAGTCGCGGACGCCGGCCAAAGATATCGTCATCGTTGCGATTGACGAGCAGAGTTTGCGCAATCTGGGGCGCTGGCCATGGTCGCGCCAAATTCACGCCGAATTGATCCGCAAACTCACAGCCGCTGGCGCGAAGGGCGTGGCGCTGGACATCGTGTTTGCCGAACCCGACCTCATCAATCCAGCGGCTGATGACGATCTAGCTTCGGCGCTAGCCGATTACGGCCGAGCCGTTTTGCCGGTGCTCAATGAGCAGACTCGTTTGAACAGCCCGTTGATCGAAACGTTGCCAATTCCCATTCTGGCCAAGGCTGCCGCTCAGTTGGGACATGTCGACGTGGAGTTGGACCCGGACAATATCGCCCGGAGCGCCTATCTGAAAGCCGGCCTGGGCGCGCCACGCTGGCCAACCCTGGCCCTGGCGCTACTGAAAGTTGTCGATCCCAGCGCAGAACAAACCCTGCCGGGTCGGCGCGCCTCAGCCATTCATGCCAAATCTTCCAGCGCCTGGCAGCGAGATTATCAGATTCTGATCCCCTTCGCCGGTCCGGCCGGGCATTTTCAGCAGGTGTCTTATTACGACGTACTGCGTGGGGCGGTTCCTGCAACCACATTTCACGACAAGTGGGTGCTCGTCGGAGTCACGGCGGCTGGCTTGGGCGATGTGCTACCCACCCCGGTTTCCGCCCAGGCGCAGCCGATGTCAGGCGTGGAGTTCAACGCGAATATTCTCGATGCCTTGCTGCGGGGAGTGACGATCCAACCGCTGTCCCGGACTAGCGCTCTGCTGCTGACGGGGTTGCTGGTGCTGCTGTTCTGGGGGATATACGCCATTTACCCACCCCGTTGGACATTGCTGTTGGCGGGATCAATGTTGTTGTTGACATGCGCGATCAGCTTCGGACTTCTACAGGCGGGGCGCCTCTGGTTTCCACCGATGGCGGTGCTGGTGGTTCAGGGGATAAGCTGTCCATTGTGGATCGGGTGGCGCTGGCGAGAGGCGAAACACGCATTGCTCGCAGAACAGGAACGCACGCAAGCGACCCTGTATTCCATCGATGACGCAGTCATTGTCACGGATAAACAAGGTTGCGTGGAGTCCTTGAATCCCAGAGCCGAGTCTTTGTTGGGTTGTGCACAAACAGCCGTACAAGGCCAGCCGCTCCGCGCAATTTTTCGCCTTGCTCATGATCCTGAGTACCAATCGCCACTCGATCTGGTGACGTTGTGTTTGCAGCAGAACCA
>JAGRHK010000266.1 GCA_020444985.1 Candidatus Competibacteraceae bacterium | reverse complement strand
AACCTGGGGCTGCTGCGCCGTCACCCGGAATGGCTCGCGCGCGGGGAGAATTTCTTCCATCGCCACGGCGGCAAGAGCATCCTGTTCGCCCGCTTTGTCGGCCCGGTGCGACCGGTGATTCCGGTGGTTGCCGGTATGCTGAGCATGGCGCCGGTGCGCTTCTATCTCTATAACTTCTCCTCGGCGCTGCTTTGGGCGGCAGCCCACTTGCTACCGGGCATGGTATTCGGCGCTTCGCTGGCGCTCGCCGGCCAGGTGACCACGCGATTGGCGGTGGTGTTCGGCGTGCTGGCGGCATCTGCCTGGCTGATTGTCTGGTTGATGCGCCTGAGTTACTACCAACTGCAGCCGCGAGTTGCCCGCTGGGCGACTCAGGCTATGACCTGGGGCCGCACGCATCGCTACTTTGCATGGCTCGTTAGCGATCTGCTTGATCCAGCGCGCCCGGCATCGCGGGCCTTGCTCATCTGGTTGGTATTGCTCATTGCGGCGGCCTGGCTGTTTCTGGGGGTGACGGAGGGTGTGCTCGCCCAGGATCAAATCGTGTACGCAGGCCAGGCGCTCTATCACCTGTTGCAACAACTGCGCACACCGCTCGGTGATCGGATCATGGTCGCGCTCACCGAGATGGGCGATGCGGCGGTCACGATTCCAGTCGTCACCGTGGTGCTGGTCTGGCTACTTTGGCGACGCGCCTGGCGCGACGCGCTGTATTGGCTGGCTGCGATTGGTTTCGGGGCGTTGGCCGTTGTGATCATCAAGGTAACGCTGCAGACGCCACGACCGGTCGCGCTGTATTCCGGGGCCGATGCCTACAGCTTTCCGAGCGGTCATGCGACCTTGAGCACGGTGACTTATGGGTTCCTGGCGGTCCTCGTGGCGGACACCTTCAGTTCGCGCTGGCGTTGGACGCCCTATGCGACCGCTGCGCTTCTGATTCTCGGGATCGCCTTTTCCCGACTCTATCTGGGTGCGCATTGGCTGGCCGATGTCACGGCGGGCATTTCTCTAGGTACGGCGTGGGTGGCTTTACTGACCATTGCACGCGAGCGACGCTCGTCAATGCCGGTCTCGATTCATGGACTCGCCACGGTGGCCTTGCTGGGATTCCTCGGCGCTGCCGGTTGGCATATTCACAACAGAATGGCGCAGGACCTGGAACGTTATGCCGTGCACCGTCCCGTCATGGCCATGCCCGCGTCGGAATGGTGGGGGCAAAACGCGCGTGTGCTGCCAGTTTGGCGGCTCGATCTGGAAGGCGAGCGCGAGCAACCGTTGAACGTGCAGTGGGCCGGCGACCTGGATGCCGTGCAACAGCAACTCCAGTCACGCGGCTGGCGCGAACCCTTGGCGCTTAGTGCAAGCGCCGCCTTGCATTGGTTTTTGCCCAACCCGTCGCTGGAACAACTGCCCGTGCTGCCGCAATTGCACGATGGTCAATATGAGTCACTGCTGTTGACCAAAGAACGACCGGGGCAGCAGCATCCCGCCGAGCAGTGGATTCTGCGCCTATGGCCGACGACGCTGCGGCTGAAACCGAACGACACTCCGGTATGGGTGGGTACCGTCACCTCACAACACCGCGCTTGCTTGCCGCTGATCTGCTTTCCGCGTTTGAGCGGTGATTACGATGCAGCACGGATGGCGCTGGAATCCACTCTGAGCAACGTCAAGTGGAAGTCAGTGCAACATCCGGCTCAGGCGAATGAAGGATCCGTGCGCTGGAGCGGCGCCGGGCTGTTGATTGACAGCAGCCATTGATTCGCGCCTCGATGATCTCAGAATTCCGTGGGCTGTTGACGTTCGGGCTGGCCGTGCTGGTTGCGGCAGACCGGGTGTTGGCCACCAGCAACCACTGGAGCATCATCTGGGTTGGACATGCTTGCGCTGGCGGGTCTCCACCTGAGTCCGGATCGCGCTTGGAGAGAGGATGCGCATTCTGCTGGTTGAAGATGACGCGATGATCAGCGCGGCGATATCCGTCGCGCTCAGAGACGCCGCTTATGCCGTGGATTGGGTCAAAGATGGCGTCACGGCAAGCGGTGTGCTGGAAAGCGCTGAACACCAGGCCGTGTTGCTCGATCTGGGCCTACCCGGACGCGATGGTTTAAATGTGTTGCGTCGCCTGCGTGCTGGCGGCAGCACCATACCGGTCATCATTATTACGGCGCGCGACAGCATCGATGAGCGCATTCAGGGGCTGGATTGCGGCGCGGATGACTATTTGGTGAAACCCTTTGCTGTTAATGAACTGCTGGCCCGGTTGCGGGCGGTGATCCGCCGCCAGGGCGGGCAAGCCGCGCCGTTGCTTACCAATGGCAAGGTCACCCTTGATCCGAGCACCCGTGAAGCCTGTTGTGGCGCGGTCGTGGAAGTGCTCAGCGCCCGTGAGTTTGCCCTGCTGCAAGCCCTCTTGCTGAAACCGGGCGTGATTCTCGCGCGCGCCGAACTGGAGGAGCGCATCTATGGCTGGAATGAAGAGGTCGAAAGCAATGCCGTAGATTTTCTGATTCACAGCGTGCGTAAAAAACTCGGCGCTCACCTGATCAAGAACATCCGCGGCGCGGGTTGGATGGTGGAAAAACCGGAATGAACCGGTCCTTACAGCGGCATCTGTCGCTAACATTGGGCAGCGCCATCGTGTTCGCCAGTTTGGCGGCGGCGCTGGCTTCCTTTATTCTGGCGTATTTCGAGGCGAGGGAGTTTCAGGATGACACGCTACGACAGATCGCCCTACTGGATGTCAGCGGCGCGAGCACGTTTCGCTGGCTGGAATCACCGTATCAGGATACGGCGCAAATCCCCATCAGCGATCCTGAGTCCCGTATCATCGTTCTTCGGTTGCCGCACGACGCCAAGCGGGCCGGATTGGCCGGCGATCTGTCGCCAGGACTCCATACGTTGCAGACCCGCAATTCCGGATCGCTGCGGGCCTTCGTGCACGATCAGCCTGCCGGGGAACGTTTGGTCGTCGCCCAACGCACCGCAGTACGCGATGAACTTGCTCTCAGCAGCGCTTTGCAAACGCTGATTCCCTTACTATTACTACTTCCGCTGTTGGTCTGGCTGATCATGAGAATTGTCCGCAGCGAGCTGGCGCCCATTACGCGATTGGCCAAAGCGTTGGACGCGCAGCCGGCAGATCGACCACAAGGCGTCTCTGGCGAAGACCTCCCCGATGAAATTACCCCCTTTGTCCATGCCATTAATCGTTTGTTGGAGCGGGTCAATCTATTGATTGGGCAGCAAAGGCGTTTCATCGCGGACGCCGCGCATGAACTGCGCAGCCCATTGACCGCGCTGTCCCTTCAGGCGCAGAACCTGACGCGCGTTGAGGCGCTGGACGTCATGCGCGAGCGTGCGGTTCCGCTTCAGGATAGCATCGAGCGCGCCCGCCATTTAACGGAACAGTTACTCAGTCTGGCCCGAACTCAGGCGGGCATTGCTGAAGCGTCCATGCTCGACGTTTCGATCATGGCCCGTGAGCTGATAGCCGAATATTGGCCTTTGGCCGAGACTAAAAATATCGACCTGGGTCTTGAGGAAACCGCGCCCTTTATCCTGCGCGGTTCTCGGGAAGCGCTGCGCCTGATGATGCGCAACGCGCTGGAGAACGCACTGAAGTACACGCCGGAAGGCGGTGAAGTGACGCTGCGACTTCTGTCCGACGGGAATGGCGATGTTATTGAAGTCGTGGATAACGGCCCCGGGATTCCGATCTCGGAACGCGAACGGGTACTCGATGCTTT
>JAGRHK010000265.1 GCA_020444985.1 Candidatus Competibacteraceae bacterium | reverse complement strand
TCATCTGCTCAGTCGTCAGGTCGATGGCGCGTTGCTATTGGAACTGTTTACCCGTGACGGCGTTGGCGCGCTGATCGCTGCTGATCAATATGAAGGATTTCGCATCGCAGTGATCGATGACATCGGCGGATTGTTGGAGTTGATCCAGCCGTTAGAGGAGGATGGCGCTTTGGTGCGGCGCTCGCGGGAGCGGTTGGAGATGGAAATTAACCGCTTTGTCTTACTGGAGCGGGATGGCGCAATCATCGGCTGCGCGGCGCTTTACCCCTTTCCCGAAGAAAGGCTCGGCGAATTGGCCTGTGTCGCCGTGCATCCTCACTATCGCAACCTCGGCCGCGCCGATGCGCTGTTGAATTTTGTGGAGCGCCAAGCCCGGATGCAGGGACTGGAGCGCCTGTTCGTACTGACCACCCACACCGCGCACTGGTTTCGAGAACGCGGCTTTGAACCGGCGCGCGTCGAAGATTTGCCTCTGGGAAAACAGCTCTTGTATAACTGGCAACGGCGTTCCAAGGTTTTCATAAAATCTTTGGCCCTTTCTCCTGATGCCTCGCTTACAAGCAGGCGAGGCGAGTGAACGATTAGCGCGTTTTGCTACCCTTTGAGGAATCTGCCGTTATGTCCACTTCCCTGCCAATTGCACCCTTACGGGTTGTGCAAATTACTGACCTGCATCTGAAAACCGCACCTGGCGCCCAGCTCTGGGGCGTAGACGTGGACGCTAGCCTGGATGCGGTGCTGGGGCGCATCGAGGCGCGGCATCCCGACGCGGACTTCGTGCTGGTTACGGGCGATTTGGTGGGCGATGAGCCAGCAGCCTACGTGCGCTTGCGCCAGCGGTTGGCCGTATTAGACAAGCCCGTCTATTGCCTGCCCGGCAATCATGATTTTCCCGCCGCCATGAGCCGCATCTTGCGCGATAGTCCGGTGCAGCGCGCACGTCATGTGGTAACCGACCATTGGCAATTCGTGCTGTTGGATTCCAGTTTCCCCGGTACGCCTGATGGGCATCTGGCCTACGGGGAGCTGGCGTTTCTGGACACCCTGCTGGTGAGCAGTTCGGACTGGCATACGATGATTTGCCTGCATCACAATCCAGTGCCCAGCCAAACGTCCTGGCTGGACACCATGATGGTTAGCAATCATGCCGCGCTGTTCGGGATATTGGATCGTTATCCTCAAGTCCGGGCTGTGGTTTGGGGACATCTTCACGCCGAATTCAACAGTTGGCGGAATGGGGTGCAATTGCTGGGGACGCCCGCGACCTGTGTGCAATTCAAGCCGCGCGCTCCAGAGCCGCTGGTGGACGATGCGCCGCCGGGCTATCGCTGGTTTGAGTTATACCCCGATGGCGCGCTGCACACCGGCGTGGAGCGGGTCGGTTAATATCAGCGCCACATCCTGACGTTAGGAACCCGGCGTGTTTTCCACCGGTTCAGCTTCCCCGCTCCCGGCGATGTGTCCGAAGCCGCTTTGCTTAAGGGCATCGCTTATGATTTTTCGATTTTTCGGCGATAGGCCAGCGACAACAGCACCATGCCGACGGCGATGAGCGGTAACGACAAGATCTGTCCCATCGTGACCCAGCCGAATGCCAGATAGCCCAGGTGGGCGTCAGGTTGGCGAACGAATTCGACCAGAAACCGGAAGATTCCGTAACTGAGCGCGAAGACGCCCGACACAGCCATCATCGGACGCGGTTTGGCGGAAAAGAGCCAGACGATGGTAAACAGGGCGAATCCTTCCAAAGCCGCTTCGTAGAGCTGCGAGGGATGGCGCGGCAGATTATCGCCCGTTTGGGTGAACACCATGCCCCAAGGCAGGTCCGTGACTCGTCCCCACAGCTCGCCGTTAATAAAATTGCCGATGCGCCCAAACAGAATGCCCGGCGCGATCAATGGCGCAACGAAGTCAATGGCGTCCCAGAATGGCTTTTGATATTTGCGGGCGAACACGACCATGGCCAGCAGCACGCCCAGAAAACCGCCATGAAAGGACATACCGCCTTCCCAGACGCGGAACAGCACCAAGGGGTTTTGCAAAAAGCTGTCGAAGCCGTAAAACAGGATATAGCCAATTCGTCCGCCAAGAATGACGCCCAGTGCGATGTAGAACACCAGATCGTCCACCTGCTCAGCGCTCCAGCCAAAGCAGGGCTGTTTGGCGCGGTAACGACCCAGCGCCCATCCGGTCAGGAAGCCGATGAGGTACATCAGGCCATACCAGCGTACTTGAAGGGGACCCAGGCTGAACGCCACCGGGTCGAAGTCAGGATGGACAAGCATGCAAACCGTTCCTAAAAACTTTGTGGACCCGGCAACGTCTGCCCGGCTCCAGTAATACGTTTGTTGTTCGTCCTGTGGGTCAGGATCGGGGTCGGTAGGATTACTTCAGGAAATCGCCTAACATGGCGAAGTAAATCGCAACCGGCATCTTGCCGTCAAGCATCCCGTTGTCTATCGCAAAGCATGATCGGCAGGTTCAGCAACTGTTCAAGAATGTACGTTTTTATTGTTTCTATCCGATGAACGAGTTAGCAATGATTGCCTGCCCTCATCGAAGGCTATGCAATCACTGTCAATGACGCATGATCAACAGGTAATTACCTATGAATAGGATGCGGGGAATAGGCCTCGGTCGTTTGTTTCTCCTGTCAGTCTCCATTATCGTCTCAACCTCGGCGCTAGCCGCGCCGCGCATTATCGGCGGTCGGGAAACAACTCGGGATGTGCCTTGGGTGGCCGGATTGGTTCCGACTGCGCAGGCGAATGCCTACGCAGGGTTTTTCTGTAGCGGATCGCTCATCGCGACGAACTGGGTCGTCACCGCTGCGCATTGTGTCGAAAATGAATCGCCGGATGATCTTGATGTCGTGGTCGGCGTCCATGATCTCGAACACGATCTGGCAAACGGCATTGGGCAACGCCTGGGCGTCAAGCGCATTGTGGTTAACCCCCAGTGGAATCCGGCAACGAATGACGCTGATATCGCCCTGCTGGAACTGAAGCAGGCTGCGAGTTACCCACCTATCCCAATTTATAGTGGTCAGGATGCCTTGGTTAATCAGGCCGCGCTGATTTTAGGGTGGGGTAAAACTCGTCCGCGCAGCTGGAACATATCGCCGGTTCTCCTGGAAGCCACGCTCCCCATTATTACCAATGCGGTTTGCGCTACGGCGCTCGCTCCCGAAACGATTACCAATAACATGTTGTGCGCCGGCTATGCCACAGGCGGCACGGATACCTGCCAGGGCGACAGTGGAGGACCTTTGGTGATCGACGCCGACAGCAATGCTCAATTGGCGGGCATCACCAGTTGGGGCATTGGCTGCGCTCAACGCGGCAAGTATGGGGTTTATACGCGCGTCGCCAATTTCACCGCGTTCATTCAGGACAGCCAGAATCGCGACTACTTTGCCTGCGCTGACATTAATGGCGATGGCGTAGTCGATGCGAGCGATCAGACGCAAAAACGCGCCGAAGTCAGAAATGAATTCGCGCAATGGCAGCAAGACTGCTGGACCCCGCAAGCCGCTTGCGGTGATGTCGATGGCGATGGCCAGGTTGATAATGCTGACCGACAACTCTATCGCCGCACGATGCGCAACCACTATTTCCAGTGGCAGCAAAGCTGCTGGCGCCCGGAGCAGACCACGCCATAACACAAACAGCTAAGGCTATGGAAAGATAAAAAAAAAGGGGTCGCAAACGCGACCCCATTTATCTTGGTCCAGAATGGAGGGTTAAATCTTCGATTGC
>JAGRHK010000264.1 GCA_020444985.1 Candidatus Competibacteraceae bacterium | reverse complement strand
AACGACTGGAACGACTGGAACGGCTTCAATATCTCAACCCCCTGTCGAATTACCGGTGCAGGCTGACCCGACGCCCGAGGAGCGTCAGGAATTTACCAAGCGGCTATCTGCTACGGGTGCGGCAATTGGCGAGATCACTGCAACATTGTTATGGAATGGTAATGCGGATCTGGACTTAGTCGTGCTATGTCCGTCTGGTGAAATGCTGGACTATCAGAATCCTCGGGAATGTGGCGGTACTCTGGATGTCGACGCGAACACGGCCCGCGACAGTCTGAGCGATCGTCCGGTGGAAAATGTATTCTGGCCCGCTGGCCAGGCGGCGCCGGGAACTTATCGAATTATCGTCCGTTACGCGCCGCGCAAGGATGAACAACAGCCGCAGCCAACGTCTTTTCAAGTCCGATTGATCCGCAACAACCAGGAAAAGGTTTTCAAGGGTATGGCTAAGCCGCGCAAGACGTCGCCGGTTACGAACTTTACCGTGGAGCGTTGATGACATGACTCGTCAGGAATACACGCAATTCACCCTCTATGACGCTGAAACTGCTATCCCCCGCTATCAACGCGCCTGGGTGTGGGGAACGGCAGCTTTGGCGATTTTATGCTGCGGCGTAGCGACTGGCTGGTTACTGGGCAGCTTGGCGACTACGCATTTTCGGGTCGGAGCAGATAGGGGCGCTGTGGATAAGGCCGCGTTGCTGGCTCGGCAGGAAGAAACCAATGAACAATTGCGTGAACGAATTGCTGGATTGGAGCAAGCGCTGGCGGGCAATGTATGCGACCCGTCAGCGCTGAAAGCGCTGACATCGGATGTAGGCAATCGCTGATTGCTTTGCAAGATCGTGGCTATTCGATCTGTTTTTATAAAACGCCGATCTGTAGGAGCCTGCTTACGGACGACAACCTGTTGAATCGCTGTTACAAGGAGATTATTAAATGTCCAGTTTTTCAATTCACACCCATTGGCAACGCACAACGCCGGATTTCGACCCTAAGACTTTTGATCGCAGCCACACTTGGCATCTTGCTGGTGGACAGACGGTGAACGGATCAGCTGCGCCAGAGTATTCCGGCAATCCTGAAATGAGCAATCCCGAAGAGGCTTTGTTAGCCGCGCTGTCCAGTTGTCACATGCTGACTTTTCTGACGATCGCGGCGCTCAAGAAGCTGGTGGTGGACAGCTATGAGGATCAACCGACGGCTGAACTGGGTAAGAATGAGAAGGGCAAAATCATGGTGAGCCGTTTGACCCTGCGGCCCCGAGTGGTTTTCAGTGGCGATACAATTCCCAGCACCGAGGCGTTGATGGATTTACATCGCAAGGCCAAGGAAAATTGTTTTATCGGTAATTCATTGTTAAGCGAGCTTATTCTGGAGCCGGTTTTTTAACCGTGATGCACGTTAAGGGGCATATTGCATCGCCGGTTCGCTTATTCTATAACGCGTAATCAGATGACGCGCTGCTCAGGAGGCACAGTACGATATGTGGAAGTTGGGTCAACGGATCATGTTCGTAGGGATGCTGGTGGGATTGGGCGGTGGATGTGCTCCCAATACGGTCGAGCAACGAGAGCCGATTTTCCCGCTGACGACCATTCGCGATCCGGCGCTACACGAACCCTGGTTGTTAATAGACACGAAGGCGGATAAATTGATGGTGATGCGCGATCATCAGCCGCTTGAAGTCTTCAATCAAATTGCTTTGGGCAGTAGCGGCGCAGGACTTAAGCACAGGCGTGGAGACAATAAAACCCCGTTGGGCGTATTTCGGGTCGGCTGGATTAATGATCATAGCCGGTTCAAGAAATTCATTGGTCTCGATTATCCGAACCCTGATTATGCTGAACGGGCGCTACGCGAACGTCGCATCAATCATTCAACCTATGAGCGTATCCGCGCTGCCTGGATCAGTGGCCATACTCCCCCACAAAACACGCTGTTAGGCGGACAGATCGGTATTCATGGCGTGGGCGCTGGCAATCCACAGGTCCATGAGGCCGGCATCAACTGGACGAGTGGTTGCGTGGCGCTGAATAATGCGCAAATTGATGCGCTTAGGCCGTGGGTGAAGGTCGGGATGCGAGTTGAAATCCGTTAAAAGTATTATTCTTACTACTGTGCGCAGATTGAAATTCCGTTATATAATGTAGTTTGTTGTGTATCGGCCATAATCGAGTTGCGCTGAAACAACAGTGTGATGATCCAGTCCGTTACTTTGTTCGTTAATGATGCCAAGGAGTTGAAGATGTCCCTGAAGACCCTGACGAAGATTTCCACGTTGGCCCTGGCTGCGGGTTTGACCGTTGGTTGCGCCAGCACCAGCGATTTGAAAGCCGTGCAGCAGGATGCCGATGAAGCCAAATCCATGGCGCGCAACGCCATGGATACGGCGAACGAAGCCAAGTCCATTGCCATGGACGCCAAGTCCATGAGCATGGCGACCGAGGAAAAGATCAATCGTATGTTCAAGCGTTCGATGTATAAGTAACATCTGAACGCCGGATTTGGAGTTACAGAAAAACCCCGCGACCATGGCGTCGCGGGGTTTTTTTTATTGCCTGGTCGATGGATAGGGCTGGTAAACAGGCGGCGAACTGATCAGCGGCGGTTCACCGCGCGCTGGATAAGTGGAGGGAGGCCGCACGGCCGGCGCATTTCCAGGCATCCTTTGGTTATTGCTACTGTTGTAAGAAGACGGAGCATATCCAGGTCGATAGGCGGGTTGGACTTCTTCAACGGGCGCTGTACGGTCGTAGCGCTGGAGATCGTCATCGTAGACCAGGATGCTGGAAGGGTTTTCGACCGGAAGGGATTCCAGATCAGTCGCTGGAGAATCCAGCGCTATTGGCGTTTGGATTTCAGGCGCTGCTGGAGTCGGACGGGCTACCGGTTGAAGCGGCATTGATCCTGGCTGGGCGCCGATGGATACGGGAATACCGCTAACCTGTTCCATTGCGGCGTGCAGCGCTGCCTGATCGATGCCAGGCATATCCGGGCCGGTCTTGGCGATCACGGCTTGCTGGACTTGGTCCATGGTCACTTTAATTGGAATATTATCCTCTTCCAGGGGTTCATGCGCTTCCATGAGCCATGCGCCATTTAGTCGACCGACTTTAACGGGTTGGTCAATAATGCGCACCGACGCGCCAACCGGGGTTATACCAAACAGCCGCTCGATATCTTCAGGGTACATGCGTACACAACCGTGAGTGACGTGCATGCCAATGCCATAGGGGCGATTGGTGCCATGAATCAGATAACTGGGCAGCGCCAGACGTAAGGCGTAACGTCCCAGTGGATTATCCGGACCGCCAGGAACGACATCGGGCAGGATGTCGCCTTGCGCAGCGTGTTCCGCTTTAATCGAAGCAGGGGGACGCCAGGCCGGGTCGGTTTCCTTGCCCGTCACCCGTGTAAGACCCAGCGGAGTGCGCCAATCCATGCGGCCAATGCTGACCGGGTAGGTATGGACCACCCGTGGTTCGCCTTCCTTGGCGCTGGGATAGTAATACAAGCGCAGTTCGGCAATGTTGAGAACGATCCCTTCCCGTGGCGTATCGGGCAGGATGTAGCGGGTCGGCAGCACGATAGGCGTGCCCTCGCCCGGCGCCCAGCGGTCCACCCCAGGATTAGCGTGAACGATTTCGTCATAGCCCAGGCTGTGCCGACGGGCGATGTCGATCAAGGTATCGGCTTTGGTCGCGTAAACGACTTCGACCTGACCGATCACATCACTACCCGAGGGTGGCAGTGGAT
>JAGRHK010000263.1 GCA_020444985.1 Candidatus Competibacteraceae bacterium | reverse complement strand
CCATTAAAGTACGACCTCAAGGACGATGAAGAACGCCGGCGACTGGCGATTTTGCTGGAGCGCGGACTGAACGTCATCACCGGGTACGCACTGCCCATTCGCTGGCATTATGCGCCCGACGGCGAACGATGGATGAGCGGCCCGTGGGCGCTGCGCCGCGAGCATCTCTACCTGATTCCCGGCGACTCGCCGATGGGTTACCGGTTACCGCTGGCGGCGCTGCCCTGGATGGGAGAAACGGGCCAGGATGTGCCGCATCCCCAGTCGTTGTTTGAATTCCGCACGGCGTTGGGCGATGTCCATGGCGAGGTGATGCGCCGCTATAGCGAATTCCTGAAAGGGCGCCCAGAGGCGTCGCGCGGTGATTTTCAGGAACAACCGGCGCCGACGACGGATAATACCCATCCGACCATTCACACCGCCTTGTGCGTAGAGCCGCGCGAAGGGCATATTTATGTATTCATGCCGCCGCTGGGACAACTGGAGCATTATCTCGATCTGCTGGCCTGTGTTGAACAGACGGCTGCTGATCTGGAGATGCCGGTGCTGATCGAGGGTTACGCGCCTCCGTCAGATTGGCGGTTGCGCAAATTTGCTGTTACGCCCGATCCCGGCGTTATCGAGGTGAACATCCATCCGGCCAGCGACTGGAATGAGCTGAAGCGCAATATTGAAGGGCTGTACGAGGATGCTCGCCAATCGCGGCTGGGTACGGAAAAGTTCATGCTGGATGGTCGCCATACCGGCACGGGCGGCGGTAACCATGTCACCCTGGGCGGCGCAACGCCCAGCGACAGCCCATTTCTGCGTCGCCCCGAAGTGTTGCGCAGCCTGATTACCTATTGGCAACACCATCCCAGCTTGTCCTATCTGTTCTCCGGGTTGTTCATCGGCCCGACCAGCCAGGCCCCCCGGGTGGACGAGGCGCGCAACGACAGTTTGTACGAGCTGGAAATCGCTTTCCGTGAAATGCCGCCGGGCGAGGCTCCGCAACCGTGGCTGGTCGACCGATTGTTGCGTAATCTACTGGTGGATTTGAGCGGCAACACGCACCGTGCGGAGTTCTGTATTGATAAGCTGTACTCACCGGATTCCGCCACCGGTCGCCTGGGTCTGGTGGAGATGCGCGCGTTTGAAATGCCGCCGCATGCCCGGATGAGCCTGATGCAAATGTTGTTGTTGCGTGGACTGATCGCACGGTTTTGGGAGCGCCCCTATCCGAATAAGGAGCTGGTGCGTTGGGGGACGCAGATGCATGATCGCTTCATGCTGCCGCACTATGTCTGGGAGGACTTCAAGGATGTGGTCAGCGAGCTGAACCAGACGGGCTATCCCTTTGAGAGCGATTGGTTCCTGCCGTTTTTCGAGTTCCGTTTCCCGCATTACGGCAACATCGTGCAACGCGATATTGATCTGGAGCTGCGCCAGGCGCTGGAGCCGTGGCATGTGTTGGGCGAGGAACAGGCGCTAGGCGGTACGGCTCGCTATGTCGACTCTTCAGTAGAGCGGATGCAGGTCAAAGTGCGCGGGATGATCGGCGAACGGCATGTGGTGGCCTGTAATGGTCGGCGAGTGCCGCTGCGGCCCACTGAGATTCCCGGTGAATATGTCGCCGGAGTTCGTTATCGGGCTTGGCTGCCGCCGTCAGCGCTGCACCCGACGGTGCCGATTCACGCGCCACTGGTGTTCGACATTATCGATACCTGGAATCAACGCTCAATCGGTGGCTGTACCTACCATGTCCAGCATCCTGGCGGGCGCAACCCCGATACGTTCCCGGTCAACGCCAACGAAGCGGAAGCGCGGCGTTTCGCCCGGTTCTGGCCTTATGGTCACACGCCAGGACCGATGACTGCGCCTGTGGAAGAGACGAACCCGAATTTCCCCTACACTTTGGATTTACGACGGCGCGAGGGATCGCTTTAAATTTCCAGATTCAGTGCCATTGTCAGCTTGCTGTAACAAATACCTGTTGCAATCCTGTTTCGTTCAGCTAATCGATAGAGGAAGCAACAATGGTCAATCCTATCAGCATCAAGCACAAGCTCATCGGTGTTCTGGCGGTCGTCGTAATCGGCTTTATCAGTATCGGCCTAGCTTATCAGGCAATACTCAAAGTGGATGACGCCGCCTTTACTGAAGCGCAGGCGCTCAATGAGGTTGGAACGCTTGCGGATCGTGTTCGTATGGGCATGTTGGAAGCCCAACATGCTGGCAGTGAGTTTTTGTTGACCAGTCGCATGGAGGATGTCGAACAGAATCGTCAGGCGATCACTCGTGTCATCCAGGATGTCGCTCAACTCAGTCAGCGTGTATTGGATGAAACGGGTCAGCAGCTCATCCAGCGGATTCGCCAGTCGGTGCAGAACTATCAGGCGGGATTCGAGCGCATGGTGAAACTCAAGCAAACCTACGGACTGGACGCCAGCAGCGGCCAGTTGGGTGCGTTGCATAAGGCAGCGCGTGCTATGGAAGATGTCATCAAGCAATACGGCGGTTCGGCGCAGGAACTGCTTACCTCAATGTTGTTGATGCGGCGCAATGAGAAAGATTACATCGCCTATCGGGATAAGGATGGGTTGAGCCGGATGCCATCAGAGCGGATGCGGTTCGAAATGTTCTTGGAGGGCGGCATGCTGCTTCAGGAAGATAAAGACGCCATCACGCCCCGTTTAAATGATTACCACGAAACCTTTGCCCGACTGGTCGATATCATCCAGCGTATTGATGTGGAAAATATTTACCTGGAACAAGCGATGCAGAATCTGGAGCCGGTGCTTGCTGAGTTGCAACAACGCAAAGATCAATTGCTTGAGCAAGGTCAGCTTCAGGTGCAAGCTGAACGCGAGCGCATTGGCCAGATCTTTATAGGGGTGATTGCGGTGGTCGGGGTATTGGCCTCGCTCCTGCTGTTATTGACAACCCATTCGGTGCTCCGGCCGCTGGGTGGAGAGCCTATGGTAATCTCGGCTCTGGTCGAGCAGATTGCCGAAGGTGACTTGAACGTAGAACTGACCCAGACGGGTAAGGAACGAGGTATCTACGCGGCGGTACAGGGAATGATCGATCGCTGGCAGGGCATTATCGAACAAGTCAATCAAACGGCCTTGCAGGTCAGCGTCTCGGCTGAGCAACTGGTGCAGGACAGCACGGGCTTGTCACAACGAACCGAAGCTCAGGCAGCCGCGCTGGAAGAGACTGCCGCCAGCATGGAACAACTCACATCGACCATTGCCAACAACGCTGAGCACGCAACCCAAGCTGAATGTTTGGCCAACGAGGCGCGGAGGCGTGCTGAGAAGGGTGGAAAGGTGATGCAGGAGGCGGTTACCTCAATGACCGCGATCAGCGCCAGTAGCCAACGGATTGCCTCCATCATTGGCGTCATCGATGAGATCGCCTTTCAAACAAATCTGTTAGCTTTGAATGCGGGCGTGGAAGCGGCGCGGGCGGGTGAGCAAGGTCGCGGTTTTGCTGTCGTCGCTTTGGAGGTCCGTCGGCTAGCGCAACGCAGCAAAGAAGCCGCTCAGGAAATTAAGACCTTGATCGCTGATAGTGCTGCACGCATCGCAGAAGGCAGTCAACGGGTTGAACAAGCTGGACAGGATTTGCAAGAAATTATTCTGGAAACCCGCAAGGCGACCAGTATTGTGGCGGAAATGGCGGTGGCGACTCGCGAACAAGCATGTGGCGTTGAGCAAGTAAATCAGGCGCTCCAACAGATGGATCAGGTGACGCAACAGAACGCCCGATTAGCTCAGAATACC
>JAGRHK010000262.1 GCA_020444985.1 Candidatus Competibacteraceae bacterium | reverse complement strand
GTTCCGTGGGCGACATGTATAAGGGCGCCGTATTGCCCGGCCTGATCCTGGGGGCGATGTACGTGGGCTGGGTGCTATTGAATACGCTGTTTCGGCCCCACCTGACCCCGGCGCTGCCGCCGGAAGCCCGCACCTTGCACGGTTGGGGACTGTTCAAGCGGGTGATCGTCGCCATGGTTCCGCCGCTTTTACTGATTTTCCTGGTGCTGGGAACCATTTTCATCGGCTGGGCCACGCCCACTGAAGGCGGCGCCATGGGCGCGGTGGGCGCATTGTTGCTCGCCTTCTTCAAAGGGAAGTTGAACCGGAAAATGCTCACGGAATCCCTGCATTCCACCGCGAAGATCGCCAGTTTCGTGATCTTTATCCTGATTGGCTCCAGCGTATTCAGCTTGGTGTTTCGTGGGGTCGACGGCGATCTGTGGGTCGAACATTTATTGCTCGATCTGCCTGGCGGAGCGATGGGATTTTTGATATTTGTGAATATCCTGGTCTTTCTGCTGGCCTTCTTTCTGGACTTCTTCGAAATCAGCTTCATCATTCTGCCGTTGCTGGCGCCCGTCGCGGAAAAGCTGGGCATTGACCTGGTCTGGTTCGGGATTCTCATGGGCGTGAACATGCAAACGTCGTTCATGCACCCGCCGTTCGGTTTCGCCCTGTTTTATCTGCGCAGCGTCGCGCCGCCGACGATTCGCACCACGGACATTTACTGGGGCGCAGTGCCATTCGTCGTTATTCAGGTGATCATGGTGGCGTTGATCATCGCTTTCCCGTCGCTGGTGACGCTGGGTCTGGATCGTCCCGCCCCTACCGGCCAGCCCGCGCCGATCCAGTTACTGGCGCCGCAGGACCACCGGAGCGGCGTCAACCGCGATGACGCCGCCGATCTATTCCGGCAACTCCAGCCGGCTGGGCAGTAACCCCCCTTCCCTGACTTCGCTCCCCCGCCAGCGAGCAAGAGGAGCGCGTGATTATCCGGGGAATTGCGCCGCGTTCATGAACCCGCGCGCAACATGGCTTGCATGAAATTTGCCAGCGTGCCCTCCGGCAAACCCGACCAAATATCGGATACTTTCTGGAAGGATCGCATGGAATCGAAGATTTTTTTGAAATCGGGATTCCTTGCCGATTCTTCGGCAAAAATTTTCTGCGCGGTCTCATAACCCGCTTTCAGCACATCGTCGGGATAACGCCGCAACTGCGTACCGTTCTGCACCAGGCGCTGAATGGCCAGCGGATTCTTGGCGTCATAAGCGGCCAGCATGCCGACATTGGCTTCCGCAGCGGCGGCTTCAAACGCCGCTTGATAAGGCTTGGGCAATTTATCCCACTGTTCCTTGTTCACGTAGAACGACAACATCGGACCCGGCTCCCACCAACCGGGGTAATAATAAAACTTGGCGACCTTGTAAAAGCCCAACTTCTCATCGTCATACGGGCCAACCCACTCGGCGGCGTCAATCGCGCCCCGCTCCAGCGAAGGGTAAATCTCGCCGCCGGGCAAAGATTGCGGCACTGCGCCCAGCGCTGAAAACACCTCCGCGCCGAAGCCGGGGATGCGGATCTTCAGACCTTTGATATCATCCATGGAATTGATTTCCTTACGGAACCACCCCCCCATTTGCGTACCGGTGTCCCCGCCGGGGAAGTTGATCACATTGTATTTGGCGAAGAACTCACGCAGCAGCGAACCACCCTCGCCGTGATAAAACCAGGCAAACATCTGCCGAGCGGTGAGGCCAAACGGCACGGAACAGTCCAGCGAGAACGCTTTGTTCTTGCCGTGGAAATAGTAGGAAGCGGTATGACACACTTCGACCGTGTTTTGCTGCACCGCGTCCAGCACCCCAAACGGCGGGACGATTTCGCCGCCCGCGAATACGCGGAGTTCAAACTTGCCATCGGTGATTGCCGCGATGCGCTTGGACAGCACCTCACCTGCTCCGTAGATGGTATCCAGGCTCTTGGGAAAACTGGACGCCATCCGCCATTTGATGGACGGCAGCGACGACGCAGGCTCACTCTCGGCAAACGCGGGAACGGCGGCGACGCCAGCGGTAGTCGCCAAACCCAACCCGGCTTTTTTGATAAAATCACGACGTTGCATGTTCTCCTCCTCGGTAGTCCGATGAATGGTAGCGCGTTCCCAGCGACAGAAAGTCGCAATATTGGTCTAATTAACTTTATCAGAGCTTTGCTTGATTGCACGGGGAAAAAACCATGAAAAAGTAACATGGATTTTCAGACAGTTAAGAGCCAATCAAAAGATAACGCTATCCTTGATTGCAACCGGGTTCAGCCTGCGCTACCGTTTCAACCCGGTCTGACAATATTCAGGCAACATTTAATGATCTGTTGTCACAGTATTCATTGATTGCACCGCGTTTAATCGCCCGATTCCAAATCACGATCCTGCTGGAGCCTGTTGTGACCCGAACCCTTTTTCTCGGCCTGGACGGCGCCACATTTCATATTCTCGATGAGCTGACCCGCGACCAGCCGGGTCAGGGCGTGGTCATGCCATTCCTGGCCCAGTTCATGGCGCAGGGTTTTCGCGCGCCGTTGCGCTCGACGCCGCATCCGCTCACTCCACCGGCCTGGACGACGCTGATCACCGGGCGCAACCCTGGCGCGCATGGCGTCTACGATTTCATGCGGGTCGATGACCGTCAGCACGAGGTATTCTTTACCCTCTACGATTTCCGTGATATTCGCTGTGAAACGATCTGGAGCATTGCGGAGCGACAGGATCGCTCGGTAGTCGCGCTCAATTTTCCGATGATGGCGCCGCCGCCCCGGCTTCACGGCAGTCTGATTCCCGGCTTCACGCCGTGGAAGCACCTGCGCCGCAATATGACGCCCGAGACGCTTTACGAACGGTTGCAAGCGATTCCCGGTTTCCATCCTAAAGAACTGGCCTGGGATTTCGAGCGGGAGAACCAGATTGGCGAGGACATGGACCACGACTATCTGGCTGCCTGGATCGGCTACCACTTGCCGCGCGAAGAACTCTGGTTCCAGGTGGCGCGCAAGCTTTTAGTCGAAGATCAGCCGGCGCTCATGGCGGTCATGTTCGACGGTACGGATAAAATTCAGCACCAGGCCTGGGCCTATCTCGACCCGGAGTTACGGCCGGATGACCCGGATGAAACCTGGCTGCGTCTGCGCGCGCTTTGTCTCGACTACTTCCGTAAACTGGATGGTTATCTGGCTGAACTGGTGCGGTTAGCCGGCCCGGAAGCGCAGGTGTTCATGGCTTCGGATCATGGTTTTACCGGGTCCAGCCGGGTGGTGCGCATTAACCGCTATCTGGCCGATCTGGGTTATCTGCGTTACCACGATGTGGCCGACAGCGATGCGGCCCGGCGCCGGGCCGCCAGCCCATTTGCCTACCTGGATTGGACCAAGACCGTCGCCTACTGTCCCACGCCATCCAGCAACGCGATTTGCATTCGCGTGGCCCGCGAACCCGGTCAGCCCGGCATCGTGCCGGCGGATTATCCAGCGTTCCGCGCCCGCTTGATCGAACAGCTTCATGCGCTGCGCGATCCCGCTACCGGCGAACCGGTCATCCGCGACATCCTCACCCGTGAAGCGGCGTTCCCCGGTCAGGCCAGCGCCAGCGCCCCGGATTTAACCCTGATTCTCGCCGATTACGGCTTTGTCTCGATTCGCAATCTGGAGCCGGTCATCTTCACCCGACCGGTCGCGACGGGCACGCACCACCCCGATGGCATCGTCCTGGCTGGCGGTCCGGGGATCCGGCCCGGTTGGCA
>JAGRHK010000261.1 GCA_020444985.1 Candidatus Competibacteraceae bacterium | reverse complement strand
ATCCAGCGTCAAGTCGAGCGGGGGTTCGACGAAACCCACCACTGGCGTGACCAGAAAGCCGGTCACGGTCTGGTACAAATCGAGAAAGCCGGCGATCTCTCTGACAGACCGGCGATGCAAGCCGATTTCTTCCTCCGCTTCGCGCAGCGCTGTTTCCACCGGATTCGCATCCGTTTCCTCAGTCCGGCCGCCGGGAAAGCTGATTTGTCCCGCGTGATGTTCAAGATGGTCAGTGCGCTGCGTCAAGAGCACGGTATAGCCTTCGGTGCGCTCAACCAAAGGGATGAGCACCGCTGCGGGCAGCAAGGTTCGCTCCTCGCGCACCATGCCGGCGACAGCGTGATCGCCGGTCAGGGTTTCGACCTGATGTGTGGAATGCAGGCAGCGGCGCACCCGGTGGCGCATTTCTGTGTGATTCACCTCTTCCTCACATCGACGCCGAACAACCGGGCGTAGTTGGCGGTTGTCGTGGCTGCGACCTCCTCCAATGATTCGCCACGCAGATCCGCTACGCATTGTGCGACCTGCCGGACCCAGGCCGGGTGATTGGGTTTACCGCGGTGCGGGACCGGCGCCAGGTAGGGAGAATCGGTTTCCACCAGGAGCCGGTCAGCTGGCATTCGCCGCGCTGCGTCCTGAATCGGTTTAGCTTTTTTAAAGGTGACGATACCGGAGAATGAGATGTAAAAGTTCAGCGCCAGCGCTTGCGCCGCCATGTCCCAGTCTTCGGTGAAACAGTGCAGCACTCCGCCCACCTCGGCTGCGCCTTCGTTGGCCAGAAGGCTTAAGGTATCCTCACGAGCGTTGCGGGTGTGGACGATCAGCGGTTTACCTAATTCCCGGGCAGCGGCGATATGGATGCGAAACCATTCCTGCTGGCGCTGTTGACTCTCATAGCCGTAGTAATAATCCAGGCCCGTTTCGCCGATCGCAACGACCCGTTCTTTACAGCCTAAGGTCACCAGTTTTGCTACAGTTGGCGCTTGACCATGGTCTTCACTGGGGTGCACCCCTACAGACAGCGCGATTTGTGGGTAAGGTTCGGTCAATTGCGCTAGCGCAGGCCAACTTTCCAGGTCAGTGGCTACGCTCAACAGATGGGTGACGCCGTTGACCCGAGCGGCTTCCAGGACGCCTGTCAGATGACCGCCGAACTGGGTCAGATCCAGTCGATCCAGGTGGCAATGCGAATCGATCAGCATGAGACCCAATCGCTACATCGTATTCGTGCGCTGGTCAATCCGGGTGTACCCGGCCAGCAGCGCATCAATTTTTTTTCGGAGTCGTTCGCCGTCAGCGCCGCCGAACTGAATGCCAACCCCGGTTTGCCGACCACCCGGCGTCGTTCGGTAATTAATCCAAATGACTTTGCCGGTAATCGCAAATCGTTCCGGATCTTCCAACAGCGTCAACAAGAGAAAGACTTCATCATCCAACTCAAAGGTTTTTTCCGTCGGAATGAAGACTCCACCTCCCTTGACAAAGGGCATGTAATTGTTTTGTAACATCCCCCTGTCCTTGATGGCGAGGGAGATAACGCCTTGTCGTGGACCTGCCATGGATTCAGCCTTGTATGAGCATGCTCAGAAAGTATTTGATTTTTCGTTCCCTGAAACGCTACTGAAAAAGACTTCCAGGAGTAACTGGGTATTCACTTGGGTTGTTGCGCATAGGGTATGCAGGCGGATAGCCGCATCCAGACGCGCGAACAACCGATGTGAGGATTGTCGGATCACCCAATTTTGCAACACGGATCGCGCATCGGGATTGCGAAATTGGGGGGTGTCAGGACTCATCTTAAGCCGAACTAAATCAGTGTGCCAGTTTATCAGCCAACGTAGATTTTCAGTCAAATTGCCTTGCATCCAGTTTTCTGCGGCCTGAATGGGATCGAGTTGACCCGTTATGACCTGTTCGTAGTCCTTCATTAGCGACTGACGGCGTCGCCAACGTTCCCCATCGGCATAAGCTAAAGCGGCCAAGGGAGCGCCGTTGGCGGCATCAAGCAATGCTATCGGCTCCAAGGAACCGGATAATTGCGATGCCAACCAAGGTCCCGACACCTCACGGGAAGGCGTGTTAAAACTTAGAACCTGACAGCGACTGCGCACGGTGACCGGTAAGCGCGCTGCTTGGGCGGTGACCAGCAGCAACAGGCTGTTACCTGGCGGCTCTTCCAGAGTTTTCAGCAAACTGTTAGCTGCATTGACCTGCAGGCGATCTGCGGGTTCCAGGAGGACAATTTTATAGCCGCTATAATGAGAAGTGTAATCGAGAAATACGCAAAGATCACGAATTTGATTGATTTTTATTACCTTACTCTTTTTTTTAGACGAATCATTTTCCGCACTTTTATGGTCCTCTTCTGGACGGATGAGCCGATAATCGGGATGGTTGTCAGCCTGGAACAAATGACAAGCCCGACAATGACCGCAGGCGTTACCCTCAGGGTCTGGCGCTTTGCACAGCAAACCCTGCGCCAGGCGACGCGCGAAGACGCCTTTGCCCAGTCCAGCAGGTCCGGTTAGTAACAGGGCGTGTGGCAGTCGCCCAGTGGCCCGGCTTTGTTGGATTTGCCGCCAGTGTGCTTCATGCCAAGGCAGCCGTTCATCGTTTATCAACGGTGGGTTACTCAATATTCATTCAATCGGCTGATGCGCTCCTGATAACGCGCGCGCAAACAGCGAATATCCGCGCCGCAGCTATTGCGGGCAATCAGCCAGGATCGCTGATTTTCGCGCAGTCGTGTCGCTTGACGCCGAGGCAATTCGTTCAGGAGGGCGTGATAGAGAACCGCCAGATCCTCATCCAGACGGTTCAAGCCAGGATTGGCGCACACCGCGATTTCAGCTGAAGTACTGGTTTGCGTGCAATCGTAGCTGGCGGCGTGCGCCGAAAACGGCAACAGGCCCATATAAAGCAGCGCCCAGGAGAGCGGTTTCAGCATCGTGGGATCCTTATTTTAGTGGGTGATTCCGGTACATAGCATAACCGTCATGGATCAGGTCGCAAGTCGGTTTTTGAAACGCAAGGTCTCCAAAAGGGTCGAATGACCGTTCCTTCGTTATGCAGGAGAAGTATTTATGCTATGGCTGCAACGCAAAATTCAAATGCTGCGCCCTGAAGAGGCCTTACCGGGTCGGTCAACGCCGATGGCGGTCCCGATGCATCACGATGTCAATGAGCATCCTTTGCAACCGCCTTTTCCAGACAACATGGCGCAAGCGGTTTTCGGATTGGGCTGTTTCTGGGGCGCAGAACGTAAATTTTGGACGCAGGCGGGCGTTTACAGCACAGCCGCTGGTTATGCCGGCGGTTTTACGCCCAACCCAACGTATGAAGAGGTATGCAGCGGCTTGACCGGTCATGCCGAGGTGGTGCAAGTTATTTTCGATCCAGCCGTCATTTCCTATAAGCAACTGCTGCAAGTTTTCTGGGAAGCACACAATCCTACCCAGGGCATGCGTCAGGGTAACGATGTAGGGACTCAGTATCGTTCGGCGATCTACGCATACGGTGAAGTTCAGTATGCTGCTGCGGTGGCCAGTCGCGATGTTTATCAGCAAGCGCTAACCGTGGCCGGTTACGGGCAGATTACCACTGAGATTGTCAAAGCGCCGCCATTTTATTACGCCGAGGATTATCATCAGCAGTACCTGGCCAAGAATCCTGGGGGTTACTGTGGTCTAGGAGGCACGGGCGTGCGTTGCCCGCAAGGCTTGGCGGCGTGATCATTAGATTCCAGGAACCAAGGTTGCAGCAGGTTCCTGCGCTTCAATAGCACAGCCCGGGCGG
>JAGRHK010000260.1 GCA_020444985.1 Candidatus Competibacteraceae bacterium | reverse complement strand
AGGTTTCGGTTAAACCATAGGTATGCGTGACCGTGAAATTCATCTGTTCCATGCCCTCGATCACGGATGCGGGCGGCGCGGCGCCCGCCGTCATGACCTTGACCGGGTGGTCAATGCCGGCCTTCATTTGATCGGGCGCGTTTCTGAGCAGGTTCAGCACAATGGGTGCACCACAGAAATAGTTGACCTTTTCATGCCGGATCAAATCGAAAATCAAGTCGGCGCGCACCTGACGCAGGCAAATGCTGGTTCCCACGGTCGCCGCGATCGTCCACGGGAAGCACCAGCCGTTGCAGTGGAACATCGGTAAGGTCCACAGATAGACGGGATGCAAGCCCATGTCCCAGACCAGCGCGTTGCTGATAGCGTTCAGGTAAGCGCCGCGATGATGATAGACCACGCCCTTGGGGTTGCCAGTGGTGCCGGAGGTGTAGTTCAGCGTGATCGCCTGCCATTCGTTGGCGGGGGTCGGCCAGGCGAATTGGGGATCGCCCTCAGCCAGCAAGGCTTCATAGTCTAGCGTCCCCAGTTTTTCACCCCCTTCGAACTGGGGATCATCAACGTCGATCACGAGCGGCCGTTTTGCTGCGGGCATCAACCGCAACGCCTTGCCAATGGTTTCGGAAAATTCGCGGTCGGTGAGCAGGATTTTTGCTTCGCCATGCTCCAGCATGAATGCGACGGTTTCCGCATCCAAGCGGATATTCAGGGTATTGAGCACCGCACCGCTCATCGGTACGCCAAAATGCGCCTCGAACATCTCCGGGATATTGGGCAGCATGGCTGCTACGGTGTCGCCCAGGCCGATGCCGCGCTGTTGCAGCGCGGAAGCCAGTTGCCGGCAGCGTGCATACATTTCCGCCCAGCTCCGTCGGACGGTGCCATGCACTACCGCAGTGCGCTGGGGATAAACGGAGGCAGCGCGTTCGATAAAGGTTAATGGGGTGAGGGGAACGTAATTGGCGGGGTTGGGATCCAGGCTCATCTCATAGATGTTGTGGGCGCTGGCGCTCATCGCGGAATCCTCCAGGTGGATAGGTCAATTTGGCAGGCTCCCTTATGCGGGGATAAACCTCATTATAGTTTCGACCGCGATCGCATCGACCTGGAGTTTTAAAGTCTTTGTTACGTGGAAATGGGGCAAGCCCAGGAACAGGGTTCTGTTTCTGTTCCTGGCGCCTGAAATTTGACGCCTGCAACCTCTATAGGGTGAGATCAGCGACCTTGCGATGGGATCAGCGGTCGTAACTGGCGCTCGTCAAGTTATCCGAATACAGCGCCTCCAACGTTTCGGGTTCGACGCGGATGACTTCGATATCGCCCTTGCGAATGAAATTCCAGCCATGCGCATGTTGGGGTCCAAAAATCGCGTAGGATTGGAGGGAATAGCCGCGTAAACCAATGCGCTCCGCGATTTTCATGGTGCTGCTGGCCCGGTCGAGCGCTTTACTTTGTATATACACGTTCATGGCTGTGCCCTCGAAGTGATGAACCCTTGATATTTGTTCATGTTGTCTTGGATTATCGGCAACGGTCGTCGAGACTGTAGCGGTTGCCCTGCAAGCGCTGTACGACAACACGATGTGCCAGATATAGCCAAAATTTTCGAGCAAATCCCACGCCAATGTACGCAAGCTTCCCACGCCCGTCAGCAGGCGAAGGGAGCAGTCAACGATGATTTTTATCCGTTGCGCGTCGGGAAAGTGTCAACGATTCCCTGATTCGGGTTCCGGCGCTGGCAGCGGTGGAATGGTAAAGGTATGGGTCGCCTGCCATTCCTTGACTTTGCGCTGAGCTTCCTCGATCTGGGTCGGGGTCATTTTTTCGCGGATCTCCCGGATGGCCTGGGGCGCCTGGTGGTCGCCCTGGCTATCTGCCATGGCGTACCAGAAGTAGGCTTGCACATAATCTGCGGCTCCACCCTCGCCCTGCTCATGCATGATGCCCAGATTGACCTGCGCCTGGGGCAGACCTTGCTCAGCCGCCTTGCGATACCAGGTCATGGCCTGCAGGTCGTCCAGCGGCACGCCGTGGCCCTCGTCGTAGAGTACGCCCATATTGAACTGAGCAAAGGCGAAACCTTGTTCCGCCAGTGGCCGGACAATGGCAATTTCAGCCGCATAATCGCCGCGTTCGTGGGCCGCTTTGGCCTGATCCCAGTCACCTTCGGCGGCCTGGGCCGGCGTAATATTCAACAGACTGCCAATCAGCAGCAGAAAAAATAGCTTGTTCATGCAGGGAAGCTCGCTTGCTTGACGGAGGTGATACCCAATACCGATGCGTAAAAGCCCGCTTGCGGGCGATGATCTATTGAAGCGCGGGCAAGTCGGCGCCTACAAAACCCCAATTTCTGTCGAGATATGGAAAAGGGATTGCACCGTTTTGGGGAGTGGAGTGAATCGCCTGCGTCGGAATAGATCACAATAACCCTACCCTTTTGCAGGCTTCCCCTTGCACGGACCCTCTTGTTCTGGCCAGGGCGAAAGGAAATTGCAGACCGGATGCATCGTGCGGACTGTGGCGCAACGACTCAGGCCCAGCGCAGATCGTCGTTATTGTTCCAGGCGCGGGCCAGTGAAGCCCACCCCGCTATCCAGGCGTGGTAAAGATGGCTGTTGAGGACATAAGGATTACGGTCCTCGCCCCGACTGGCCGCTTCGACGCCTTGCCGAAAAGCATGGCGCAGAAGCGGGGCCAGTTTTCTGGAAGCATCAATAGTAGTGTTGCGCATGAGCCGTTTTCGTAAACCACGCCCGATATTGAATTGCTGGGAAGAGTAATGTTGTGTATTTGACATCAATTTTATTTATTTTGCAACTTTGTTGTGCTGTTAATATCTGCCTGCATCCGGTAAAGGCTGGCGTAAAGCCCATTATGTGTTAGCAATTCAGCATGATTGCCCACTTCGACAATGCGGCCCCGATCGAGGACGACGATGCGATCCGCATTCTCAATGGTCGACAATCGGTGGGCGATGACAAAGGCCGTGCGGCCTCGACGCAAAGCGTCCAAGGCCTGTTGAACCTGGCGTTCAGATTGGGTGTCCAGCGCCGAGGTGGCTTCATCCAGGATCAGAATAGGCGCGTCTTTCAGCAGCGCGCGCGCAATGGCGATCCGCTGGCGCTGTCCGCCGGACAGACGTGCGCCATTCTCGCCGATCAGGGTATACAGCCCTTCCGGCAGTTCGCGGATAAATGGCATGGCGTAGGCGTGTTCAGCCGCTTGAATAATTTGCGCTTCGCTGACCTGGGCGCCCGCGCCATAAGCAATGTTGGCGGCCACGGTGTCGTTGAATAGAACAATGTCCTGACTGACATAGGCAATGTTGGCGCGCAGATCGGCCAGCCGCAGTTCGTGGATCGGTAGGCCATCCAGCAGGATATCGCCGGCTGCCGGCTCATAGAACCGGGGCAAGAGCGCCATCAGCGTGGTTTTGCCGCTACCCGAAGGCCCGACCAGGGCAATGGTTTCTCCCGCTTGTACGTCAAGGCTGAGATTCTGAATGACTTCGGCGCCGTCGTTGCGGTAGCGATGGCTGAGTTGATGGAAACGCACTTCACCGCGGGCGCGGCTAAGCGTTTGCCGACCGTGATCCGGCTCTGGCGGTTGATCCAGCAGGGCGAAGATGGTTTCCGCCCCCGCCAGGCCACGCTGCAATTGCTCGTTGACCTTGGTCAGGCGCTTGATCGGCGCCAACAGCATGGCCATGGCGCCGAACAGCGAGACAAAACCCCCGACCGTGATCTGGTCGGCCATTGATTGCAGGGAAGCGAAATAGATCACCGCGCCCAGCGCGAGCA
>JAGRHK010000025.1 GCA_020444985.1 Candidatus Competibacteraceae bacterium | reverse complement strand
CGTACAGTTCGTGCGCCTTGTAGAAACGCAGCAATTGCAGGGCGCGCGGGTCACGGTTCTTGAGGTGACGCGGGGGATCGGCTTTCTCGGTGGGGGCATGGATCATCGCCCGCCACCCCGACGGGCCTCGATGATCGAGCCAGTGCTCGAAATAGCGCACCAGCAAGGGATCGATGTGACTCATGTACTGGAGCGTTTTGCGATAGTCCGGGCGCTCGCCCAAGGCAAAGAGCGCTTGGTTGATGAGGTGCGTGAACAACCAGGCAAATTGCCGAAAGGCTTCGGCATTGCCTTGCTTGGGCAGTTGATTGGCTACCCGGGTGGCCACTTCCGTTAACCGTGCAAAGCGGCCAATAGGGTTGTAGCGGGCGGAGTGCTCGGGATAGCCCAGGTGAAAGAAGTAAAAGGGCCGTTTGGCGGTTTGGGCCTCCCTGTGCAAGCAGCGAAACAGCTCGGGATCGCCCTTGGGGTCCATGCAGATCACCGGATGACCCCGGCGGATATCTTGGCGCACTGCCAGTTCCAAGGCGCGAGTTTTGCCAACCCCGGTCGTGCCGATATAAAAAAGATGCCCTTGCCGCTCGGCATGCGGCAGCACGATCTGCGATTCGCCTTCGCGCAGGCCCACTCCATGAAGGGCCGGTAAGCCGCTTTCGGCAAAAAACGCCGCGCGTTGTTTTTTGCCGAAGGGTTCGACAAAGCGGCGGTTTTCCGCTCGGGTGGCGTCCCACAACCGTTGGGTATGTTGCGCGGTCCATAAAAAGCCCCGCCCGAGAAACAAGCCCCGAGGATCGGGATCAATGGCTTTTACGGGCAGGGTGTATTTCCGGGTTTGGCGCAGACCGCGCTGATACCGCACCACCCGCCAGCCCTGATAAAACCGCCAGAGCGCCCAGATTCCTAAGAAACCGGACACTCCCCAAGCAACCGGGCGGGTCATCATCAGCAAATCGGGCGCACGCCAAGTGATCGCCGCGAGGCTCGCCGCCGCGAGACTGGCGGACCATTCCACCGGCGGGCGTAAGAGGGCTTCAATCGGATAGTCGGCCATCAGCATCTCCTCGAAGCGCCTACTCCATCAGCGGAAGCGGCGGCGTGTAGTAACCCGCATGGGCGGCTTGGATGCCGGTTTTTTAGCGCCAAATCCAAACCAATGACGCCAATCACCGCGCGGTTCTAATTCCTGTTCTTGTTGGCGCGTGCGCTGTTCTTCCTGGAAACGCGCGAAGGCTTCCTGCTCCTGTTCCCGTTCTTGTTCCCGCTCCCAACGCGCCTGTTCTTCCTGTTCCCAGCGCAAGCGCTCCCTGTCTTGCTGCCACTGCGCTTCCTGCGCCAGGCGTTGGCGTTCTTGTTCCTGTTCCCGCGCCAGGCGTACCTGTTCGTCCCGTTCCCGTTGCTGCTGTTGCTGTCTTTCCGCTTGCCAATCCAACATTTTTAGGCCTCCAAGGCTTGACAAAAAATATTTCGCCTGATAAGGACGCGCAAATGCGTATTGAAAATGAGGAGTTCGTGATGCGCGACCTTTACAAAATCTTCGGTGGGGTCATGGCCGCCTTGCTGATCGGCGTCATCCTGTATGCGATCTTTTGGGGCGGCGAGGCCGGCACCTATTTCGTGCTGTTCTTGATCGGCGCGGGGCTGTTTGGCGGTGGCGCGCGACGTCGGACGGCCACCCCATCGCCCTTTGACGAGGAAAATGACGGAACGCTGTCGCCGCACCACAAGATGACGCACGATCCGATCTATGCAAATTTTCCCGGAAACACTCACCATCCTTCTTACATGCAGAATCGGCGCAAATAACATCGTGGCTACTTCCCCTTGGTGATGGCGGCTCTGACCACCGACCCCACCAGGCCGCCATTGATCCGCGTGGAAGACGCCACGCTACTGCCTACACTACCGACATTGCGGGCAGGATTATTCATAGAAACATCAGCCATATTGGTCGCAGTACTCGGCCCCCCCGCTTCGGCGATCAGATACAGCATCAGCATCGGCAGGATCAGGTAGAACACGGCGGTCACGAAGGTCAGCAGGATGCGCTCGATGGTGGAGTGCTCCGCCATCAGTTCTGCGGGAATATTGGTCAGCGTGAATGGCTTCGTGTCGGGGTAGAGGGTGAGAAACAGCAGATCATCGATGTGATCGGCGAAGGACCACAGCGAGGGCAGAATGCTCAGGGCAAAGATCAGCATCATGCCCTTGACCAAGGCCATGCCGCGCAATTCGCCAATGACCAGGTACACCCCCCATAGCATGAAGATGCTCATCAGCAGGAAGGGCTGCAAGAGCTTGCTACCGACTTTCATGAGGAAGACGCTGACCATATAACCGGATGCGTGTGCGGCAATGTTTTGGGCCACATCGCTAAAGGCGAACAGCGCCCCGGTAAAGAGGGCTTCTCCGGTACTCAGGAGCGTATCGCTCCCAAGCAAGTTGCGTTTACCGGATAGCAGCATTTGGCGCGCGATGACATCCTCGCTGTCTTCGATGGAATTGACCATCGTCGCAATGACCATGCACAAGCTGCCGGGTAGAAACGCTTTGCCCGGGCAATCGTTGGCGTGCAGATAAGAAGCTTGCCTTCGCAAGGCTTGACCCCCGGCCTCCACCAGTTGCGCCCGTACCCCGTAGCCGCTTGCACTCCACCACTCTTCGCAGGTCGGAAGCCCTTGGTCGGTCGCGGCTTGGTACTGACTGACGTCGCTGTCGCGGGTAGCGTTATACGGAAAGCCGTCGACCGGATTTTGCGCCCGCAGGGGCGCAATCATGCACAGTTTGCCTTCGGGAGTATCGGGACCGCCGCCGCTGCTGCAGGACTGGTAGAAATTCTCGCGGTAAAACTTGGAGCCAAAATAGCCCAATTGCGAGCGGCGTTCGGTCTCATCGTCAGCATATTTTTCCAGCAAGTCTTCCATATATTGGCGATGCTCTGAACCGTAGGCCCCGGACAGGAAACCCGCCGCGTAGCGCCGCGCCCGCTCCCCGCATTCCTTTTCAAAGCGCTCGACCGTGGTGCGCAACGCAGCCGGGTCTTCCGCTTCGCTGAAATCCAGGGTGTTCAACGCCAGACTCAAGTTGGTCAGATCCTGGATACACGGCGTGGCTTGGTTGATCACGGCATTAAAGCCCGAGGCTAAAATCATGGCCAGATAGGGCAACAAGGGTACGCGGGCATCTTGGATTTCCCCAAAGCCATAGTCCTTACTGGCAGCAAACTCCAATTGCTTCCCGGCGGCCGCCAAGCCTTCCTGCCCGCATTGGTTCTGGACATTCACCGCGCTGAGGTTGAGTGGCACGAGCGGGATCAGGCCCAGCACCAGCACCAACATGTAAATCGTTAGACGGATGATCAGCGCGCGCGCCCCAAACTCCGGGGCGCCGCCCCGTTCGCCATAGGCAATGGCCGCTTCAAAGACGATGCGCGCCACGGGATAGAGCACCGCCCCCACCGCCACCAGCAGCAGAAAGATCGAGGCATAGACCTGCCAGCCGTAGATCGTCAAATACCCTTCCAAAATGCTACTCACCGCCATGGACTTACCCTCTCAACAGCCAATACGGGAACTGCGCCAGGAGCAAATCGCCGAGCAGCAATCCCCCAAACACCCCGCGCTGACGCTGGACTGCCCGCGCAAAATGCGCCCGTCCTTCTTGCGCCGATGTCGCCCAGGCCGCCGCATCCACTGACGGGGGCCTCTCGGTCGCCGCCCACGCGGCGTCCCACGCCGCACCTCGCATCCGCACCCAGGCGGGATAAATCCCCCAGGCGAGGAGCGCGTACACCAGGACACGCACCCCGGTGGCCGGCCACCAGATCTGGCGGATGATATCCTCGGCCACCGCCAGATGCGTCGGGTTCATGGTGCGCAGCATCCACGGTCCCAGCAGCGCCAGGACTCCGCAGACCAGCAGCAGACCGGCGAGTAGAAAAAAAGGGCGTTTGAGGGCGTGCAGGCGGTGCATGTGGATAGCCTTCGGTCTCAGCGCAAGTACACGGCGCTTTCGATGTGGGCGAGATCGTCCTGGATCGCGATGATGAGTTTGGTGGTTTCGCGCTCGATGACCTCATAGGCCTCGCTTTGCGCGAGATTCGGTTCGGTCAAGCCGGTTTTCAGGCTTTGCAGCGCATAATCGAGTTTGCGCTTGAGGCGTTCCACGGCGTGGGTGCGCGCTTGATCATCGATGGCGATGCTGAGGCTGTAGGAAGGCAAGCCCCGCATCTCGTTGATCGTTTCCGGTGGAATCAACAGCTCGGTTTCTTGCTCGAAGGTTTTACGGTCGATTTCGCGGGAAACGTATTTCTGGAGCGCTTCGATGGTGTCGTCACGCATCTCGATATATTTTTTTTGGTAGCCGTAGCCGGGCTTGGTTTCGGTGGGTCCTTCCTTGGTCAACAGGTAGCTGCGACTGCCGTAGATATCGGTGATGAACGCCACCAGGTCGTCCGGCGACTTGAACACCGTGGTTACCGGATGCAACGCATGCAAGCTCGCGCCAAACACATCGGTATTGCTGACATCGCGGTCGGTCAACAGATTGACCCCGGAGGTCAGTACGTCTTTGGTGGCGTCAATCGGTTCTTGTCCGTCACCGCCGTAGCGCTTGCCCGCACTCATGACCACCCCGTTCGAGGGGCCGTTGGTGCGCACGACCTTCATGCGTTCGTCAATGGTGCCGTTGCCAAAGCCCATCTCCACCCGCATTCGATCCCCGATGCCGGCCATGACCAGACTTTGGTACGGGTTCTGGCCCAGGGCGATTTCGCGCTCGATGGTCTGGCAGTCCTTGAAATTCACCTCGAACAACCGGAAGGCTTCGTCGAGGTTTTTCGTCACCGTGTTGTACAAGGTGGGATTGATCTTGTTGAGAATATAGGCGGGCAACGCGGCAATGGCGCCTTGTACGGCCATTACGAACATTTGCGGCAATTCTTTAAACTTTTCGATGGTCTGATTGATCATCGCCTCGACGTTATCAAAGGCATTGAACTGCCCGCACGAATAGCCAAACCCGGCGGAAAAATTGGCGTCGAGACTGAATTTCTGGCTGTAGGTCGGGGGGCGCAAGCGGTCGGTATCGGCTCCCGCCCCGAGGCCAAAGGTCCAACCGGTGCGTCCGGCGGGAATATCATCCGAACGCACGCCTTTACCGAGCGCGCCCTTGAACTCTTCGATGCGGCTTTGCGCGGCGGCGGGCGCAATGGGCGAGAAGGCTTGGTGGAACCGTGGTCCCAGGATCAGTTCCAGCCCCAGCACCCACACCAGCAGCCAAGGCAGGACGGGCGAGGACAACGCGGTGGTGGTTTGGCAACGCAGGGAACGGGCCATTAGAGCGACTCCTCTTCTTCTTGACGGTGGCGACGGCGTTTGTCGGCAATCTGCGCGGCGACCATCAGCGCGGCATCCAGCTCGCCGATGGCGTGCGTTTTCATCAGCTGCAAGCGCTGGGCTTTTTCATTGCCCTCGGTTTGCGCCAGCGCGAGCGCCAACGCGGGCGGGACGAGACGGAGCAGGGCGGGGGGGTATTTTTCCGAGAGCAACACGCCTTCGACAAAGCGCCCGGGTTCCTTGAGCGCCAGGGTCAGGAGCTTTTGCTCATCGGGGGTCATATCGCGAAACTGCGCGACTTGGCGCGCCTCGTCCGCGCCCATCGACAGCAGCATCCAAAATTCCGCTTGCGAGAGGATTTGCTTGGCCAGTTCGCTGGTGTCCGAGAAATCTTGGGTCGCGAACACCAACCAGGTGTGCAGCTTGCGCCAGACCTTGGTCCCCACGATGAAGCCCTTGACCATCAACGGGGTTTTGCTGATGTAGTGGGCCTCGTCGAACCACACTTCGGTGTGACGGCCCGAGGCTTGGTGCTGCTCGCTCCAGGCGGTGATATGGGCCAGCAGGGATAACACCGCCAGCGCCAGCATGTCTTCGTTGCCATCGGCGGTGAGGATGCCCAAGTCGATGTGCACCACATCGTTGGCATCGCTAAAACCATGTCCAAAACGATTGAAAAAATGGCCGCGCGTGCCCTTGGTCCACAACCCCATGGCATCGGCCATCCGCCGAACCACCACGCGGATTTCGGGAATGCTTTCTTCTTTCGCCATGATTTGAAGCACCTGGGCCACGTCTTCGGGGCGGGCGTGCGGGTGTCCGGCCTGGGCGCTGTGTTCCAGCGCCCGGATCAAGGCGTCTTGAATGACCGCCCGATCCGAGACCGTCAGCGCCTCGATCTCCCGTTGTCGCCCCCCGGTGATCATCAGTTCGGTCATATGCAGCATTTCGGAGAGATACGAACGCTGTTCATCGCCGTCCCCTGCTTCCGTGAAACGCAGCGCTCCCCGGTGCTCGGCCAGGGCTTTGTCGGTATCGACATAGGGGGGGTAACAGACATCCTGGTGGCGATTGAACAGGATTTCTTCGGTCTGCAATCCATGACGGGCGTAATACTGGACCATCAACCCAAAGGAATTGCCCTTTTCGATGATGATCTGGCGCGGGCGATTGACGGCCATCGATGACATCGCCATGCCCACCGCCGTCGCCGATTTCCCCGAACCGGTCGGGCCAAACAACACCGTATGGGCAACCCGCACCCGATCATCGGGATGGTAGGGATTGCAACTGAAGGTCTGCCCGTCGCGACGGAACAGCGTGAAACAGGGATGCGCGGTACCGATAGACCGCCCAAAAAGCGGCAGAAGCGCCGCGAGGTGGGCGGTGTAGGTCAGCTTGGTGCGCAGCGCCCGCGCCCGCTCGTGCCGCCAGTCGTAGACGAACGGCAGATTGCGGACAAAACTGTCGTCGGCCAGCAAATCATAGTGCGGGGCAATTGGTCGTAGTTGGGCCATGGCCAGCACGTTCCCGGCCTGTAAGGTGTACTCGTCCAGGGTGAGCAAGCTGGGCGCGCGCAGATAGACCCCCATCTGCACGCTGTAGATCATTTGATGCTGCCGACGGGCCGCCCTGGCCTCTTGCAGCTCTTCGTCAGCGGCGTGCGCGCTGTCGGAGGTGGTTTGATTGACGAACATCTGGAACGTATCCAGATGGCGGTCGATCACTTCTTGCGCGCGCGGCACGCACGTCCAGGTGAGGATGCTTTGCGGCGGCAACCGATCCCAAGGACAGGCTTGCACGTCAGCGCCGGTTTGCCGATCCAGGGTCAGCGCGCCATCATCCGGGGCGAACTCGATACCTTGCAGCGTCAGATAGCGGGTGTAGACCGGCCCGAAGCGCCACACGCCACGATCCCGCTCTTCGTTGCGCTCCGGAATCGGCTGTGGGGGTAATTGCACCAGGTGCTGCGCGAGATCCCAAGCCGCACCGCGCTACGCGCGGGGCGGTAATGCACCCGCCGCTTTAAGATAAGCACGCGGACGGGCAAAACCGGCCACGTCCGGGGTCAACCACGGCAACAGCCATTGCCGCAAGCCCTCTTCATTTAAGCGCTGCACCCGCACGCCGGCGGCGGCCAGGCTTGATACAAAAGGCGAAATCATGTTCTGGAAGCGTTGGGCGGCGGTGTAGTGGCGGTGTTTCCAGGCGCTCGCCGGGGCTTTGCGAAACAGGCAACAATGAATTTGTTGCTCGATCGCGCGCCAGCCTTTGGCGTGCTCGCCGGACAGGCGCACCCGTTCGTCATCAAAGATGCCGCGTGGCGCGCACATCATGTCGAAATGTTCGCGCTGTGCGGCGAACCAGGCTTGGGAGAATGGACTATCGCGGAACGCGGATGGCGTGGCCGCCGCCAACCGGTCGGCGATATTGACCGGTTCGCGCGACTCCAGAAAAAACTGCACGATGACCGGATACAGCTCATCATCCGTCGGTAAGAGCTGCAAGGCATGATCGACCTGCGCCCGAAACGCCTCCCGCTTCTCGGGGGAACGCCCTTCCAGATCCGCCGCCCCCAGCCGAAAAACCGCACCAACCGATACCCCATCGTCCAGTTCAAACAATCCGGTCTCCGGATCGTAACCAGCTAGCGGCAGGAAATCGGCAAAAGAGGGGTAGGTGTCGAACAACCCGCTAAAGGTGTCCTGACTCAACGGAATCGGTCCCCCCAACAGCGGCCAATCGCCCACGAGCCGATTGAAGAGGCGCGTCAAAAGGGGGGGGCGTTTAAAGAATGCCGCCATGGACGCACTCACGGGCGCACCTCCGGGTAAACGCCCTCGCCCGGTTCGGCGTACTCGATTTTGTCCCGGAGGGGAAAGACCGTGTAATAGCCGGGCACGGGCAGATCACCGGCCCGGTGCGCACGGACGTAGCCCAGAATTTCGGGATTGGGCAAGCGCTGAAAATCGCGCTGCAAATCCGCCAGCGCCCCGCGTCCGGTGCGGGTTCCGGCATCGGCGGTCGGTGCGATCGGTACGCCCTGTAACATCACGATGGGCGCCGGCAGCGGTCGGGGTGCGCTGACGTTTTGGGCCTGTGAAGCGCCATCCTCTGAAGCGTCGTCCGAAGGCACGCGATCCGGCGGCTCGCCACTCATGTGGCGCTCGTACACTTGCAGGGTGGTCGGTCCTTCGTCGGGCAAGAGGTCTGCTTGACTCGGGCCGGAGGCACAACCGGCCAGCCCCGTCATTCCCACGATTCCCGCGATCAGGAGCGGCGCCAGGAGCGAAGCACGCAAGAACGCACTGGGAGGCAGGAAAAAATAATCAATCGAGCGGTTCATAGGAAGCCTTTTGCGTGTAGCGGTAACGCAACTTGCGCCCATCAGTGGCATAGTCGATGGGGATCTGGGACTCGACAAAGATCTGCACTTGGATGCCCGGCGGGACATACACCACGTCAAAGGCGTCTTGCGCCCGCTCCGCCACGTACTGGGCGATTTCGCTTGCGGAACCGGCGACCCCTTTGGCCGCAGCGTACTCGTAGGTCTCACCGGAGACGTAGGTCGTGATGCCGTTGTTGTTGTAGGTGGTCAGCTGGGCGTCGCCATAGGCGTTGGCCAAGCCATCGAGAAATGCGGCGATACTGCGATCCTTGAGATAGGTACCCGCATTGTTGAAGTAGCGCCCGCGAATGCAGGGCTTGCCCCACGGGTCGGTCAGAAACCCCAGGTTGTCATTGACCGATGCCGATTTCCCGGTCTGTCCTTTGCCTTTGTGGACGGTATGAATGCGCCCGTCTTGAAAGGTGAAGGTCACGGTATCGATGTAGGCGCGCACGCAGGATTGCTCGCGCACCCCCACTGCATAGCCGGTCCAGACCGCATGGGCGATGCCAGGAATGCGGTGGCCGTTGGTGGCGAGGTTGGTCGCACCCGTAATGAGCTTGAAACGAAAGGGATCGCGTAAATTACCGCGAAAGGGGACCCGCCCGACCAAGGGCGTCATGCTCGCATTCACCACCAGGGTGGCGGCATCGGGGATGGTGTAGACCGGGATCACCGCCGAAGCCCCATCGGGACTGAATTTCACCTCGAAGGGGTAGGTCTTTGGAGCATACGAGATTTGCCCCGCGTGGGCCGCTTGCTGGGCGCGCCGCGCGCCGCTGTAGGGATTCAAGCTGACGTAGCTTTCATTTAAGCCGGCAACGGACTTGGCCGTGGGCGCTTCTCGGCGCGGCGGTGGCCGATCCCCGGACAGGTTCGATGACGGCTCAAAGGGAGCCAGGCGCTCCGCAAAGCCGGCCATGCCGGGTAAACCACGCAGGGAATCCAATACGCCCGGCGCGATTTGCAGCGCGCCCGGTTCAATGTCGTTGGGGCGCGGCGTAGGGGGTGGAAGACTTGGTGCCAGGACGCGGTTGGCTTCAGGGCGTTGAGGGGGAGTACCGTCGGTACCGGCGGGTGTACCCGCCGCACCGGCTGTACCCGCTGCCCCCGCCGCACCGGCTGCCCCGGCTGCCCCTGCCGCACCGGCTGTACCCGCCGCACCCGCTACTCCGGCTGTACCGGCTGTACCGGCAACTTGTTGCTGCAACGCCTCTTGGGCAGTTTTGAGCTTTTCTATTTGCGCGCGCCAGCCGGCATCGACAGGAAGGGGGGCCGTTTCCTGGATTTTTTGATCCAACGCGGCTTGGGCGTCTTTGAGCGCCTCATTCAAGCGCGCCATTTCTTCTTGGGATTTTTTCTCAAGCGCGCGCGCCATGGCGCGCGCTTCTGCGGCCATTTTGTCGCGGTCGAGGATACGCTGGTTTTCGGCTTGACTGAGGCGGTAGTTGGTGTCTTGCAGCAACGCCGCCATCTTGCGCAGTTCGTCGGCATAGGTCGGATCATCCCCCCGCCGTGTGGGCGAAGGTTCGGTTTTCTTGGGACTGGAGGGCGCTTCCGGGCGCTCCAGTTGTTTTGCTAATAGTTATCCCCATAAAAATCATGCTGGAGTTTCTTCAGGATTAGCGTATTGAGTATCAGGGAGCCTAAAAAATGATTTGACCCTTTCCTTAAATTCTTTTAGCTTTTCCAAAGCAGAATAAACGCGCGCTCTGAAATCAGCCCGGTTTTTAATTGGCTCCTTTTCCAGATGATTGTTTTTGATCTCATTCCAAACCTGCTCATCCGGATTTAACTCGGGTGAATGAGG
>JAGRHK010000259.1 GCA_020444985.1 Candidatus Competibacteraceae bacterium | reverse complement strand
AACTAACGAAAGGACTTCCTTTCTGGCCCAAAGGATCGCTAGATCACCCGCTTCTTCTTCAACTCGCCGATTTCCTCTTGGCTCATCCCCAGCAACTCACTGAGCACCTCCTCGGTATGCTGTCCGAGTTTGGGACCAAGATGACGGATTTGCCCCGGCGTTTCCGACAGCCGGGGAATCACCGACGGCACGACGATAGTCTCACCCAAATCCTCGTCGTCGATGGCCACCAAATTGCGCCGGGCGTGAAACTGCCGGTCGCCGTAGATATCGGCGATGTTGTTCAGCGGACCCGCCGGTGCGCCGGTCGCATAACAGCGCTTGAGTACTTCCTCGCGAGTCAGGGACCCGCACCAATCCCGCACGATTTCGTTGACATCGGAACGATTCTCCAAACGGGTCTTCTGTTCGCCATAGAGCCCGGAAGAAGCCAACTCCGGCCGTCCCATCGCCTCGGCTAGCCGCGCGAACAACTTGTCGGTGGCGCAAGCGAGGGCTACCCATTTCCCATCCTTGGTCGGAAAATGGCCGTAGGGACAGGCGAAATCGTTGTGGGTCGGTCCGTGCCGCTCGCGCACGGTGCCGAACATGGCAAAGGCCGACGCCAATTCATCGGTGCAGCGAAACACCGACTCGTACAAAGCGGCATCGACATACTGGCCCAAACCGGTTTGCTCGCGGTAGCGCAAAGCCATCAGCACGCCCACGCAGCCGTACAGACCGGTCAGATAATCGCCCAATGTGGTCGAACCCGGCGTCACCGGCGTCCCTTTGGGCATGCCGGCCAGATAGGCGATGCCGCCCACCGCATGAGCCACCCGGGCAAAACCAGGGCGATCCTTGTAGGGTCCATTTTGACCATAGCCGGTCACCCGCAACATAATCAGACCTGGATTAACCTCACGCAGCACCTCCCAGCCAATCCCCCATTTTTCCAGGGTTCCCGTCCGGAAATTTTCGCAGACAATGTCCGATTGCCGGACCAGATTCTTGAAAATTTCCACGCCTTCCGGGCGGTGCAAATCCACCGTGACCGATTTCTTGTTACGACCCTCGCTCATCCAGGTCAGCGTGTCGCCGCGCGCCGTCGGCGTACCGAATTTACGCAGCGGACCGCCGCCAATAGGATGCTCGACCTTCAGCACTTCAGCGCCAAATTCGCCCAGGATGCCGGCGCAGTAGGGACCGGCGATCACGGTTGCAACGTCAATCACCCGAATTCCGGCCAGCGGTAATTCGGTCTTGTCATGGTCAGTCATGATCAAATAATCCTCCGTTGCCGGAGCCGCTTGATGTCATCAGCGGCCAGCCCCAGTAGCTCGCGCATCACTTCGTAGGTCGCATTGCCCAGGGTTGGCCCCAAATTCGTGATGCGCCCTGGCGTTGCCGACAACGTGGGCACGACGTTGGGTACGACCACATCCCCTAATCCGTCTTCGTCGATTCGCGCCAGATTGCCGCGCGCTTGGAAATGCTCGTCCTCGAAAATGTCGGCAATGCTGTTCACCTTGCCTACGGGGACTTCGCAATGCAGGCAGCGCTCCAGCACCTCGGCGCGCTGCAGCGATCCCACCCATTCGATGACCAGTCGGTTTACCTCGTCGCGCGCCGCCAACCGTTGGCGTTGCGGACCGTACAGACTGGAAGACGCCAGCTCCGGCTGCTCCATCGCCTCAGCCAGCCGCTCGAACATCTTGTCGGTGGTGCAAGCGATGGCGATCCATTTATCGTCCTTCGTGCGGAAATGCCCATGCGGCACGGCGACAAAGCTGCCTGAGCCTTCTCGCTCGCGCACTTTGCCGAACAAGCCGTAGGATGCGGCGATTTCATCCAATTGCCGGAAGACGGCTTCGTAGATGCCAATATCGACAATCTGGCCGCGTCCGGTTTTTTCTCGATGCCGCAAAGCCAGCAGAATACCGATCGCGCCATAAATACTCGACATGTAATCGCCCAGCGGCGCGGTGCCCGGCACCACCGGCGTTTCGCCGGGAAATCCGGCTAGATAGGACAACCCGCCGAACGCATGGGCGATATGCGCGAAGCCGGAGCGCCGCCGATAGGGTCCCGTTTGCCCATACCCGGACACCCGCAGATAAACCAGGCCTGGGTTGGCCTCACGCAATGCTTGCCAACTCAGACCCCATTCTTCCATGGTCCCGGGCCGGAAGTTCTCAATCAGCACATCCGATTTTTCGATCAGGCGCAAAAACAGTTGCACCCCTTCCTTTTGGCGCAGGTCGATGGTGACGGATTTACGGTTACGCGCCTCGCTCAGCCAAGCCAGCGTGGCGTCATGGCGCTTGGTCGCCGTGCCAAACCGCCGCATTGGATCGCCGGCGATGGGATGTTCGACTTTGAAAACTTCAGCGCCGAATTCGCCGAGAATTGACGCGGCGTAGGGACCCGCCAGGAAAGTGCCCAGGTCGATGACGCGGATGCCCTCCATTGGCAATTTTGCGGTGTCCGGGTCAGGATGCGGCGCTGGATTCAGCGGCGGGTTCGTAAATGGAGTAATATCATCAGGCTCGTTGTTTTCATTGACCATGCGTGATCCCTCCTCGTGGTTTCACTTCCACCAGATTGCTAGTGAAGATTAGCTACCCTGATAACGGAATTCCATGTATGACTACCGCAGCCCTGACCCTGCGTGATTTACGCAAAACTTATGCGAATGGCTTCGAAGCGCTGCGCAGCATTGACCTCGATGTCGCGGAAGGCGAATTCTTTGCCCTGCTCGGTCCGAATGGTGCGGGCAAATCCACCACGATCGGCATCATCTGCTCGCTGGTGCGCAAGACGGGAGGGATGGCGCAGGTGTTTGGCCATGATCTGGACCGCGAACTGTCTGCAGCGAAGCGCTGTATTGGCTTGGTGCCACAGGAGTTTAATTTCAACCAGTTCGAGCCTGTTGCTGAGATCGTGATCAATCAGGCCGGTTACTACGGCCTGCCTCGCGATCTGGCCTGCCAGCGTGCTGAGAGCTATCTGAAGCAACTGGGTTTATGGGACAAGCGCCGACAAGTCGCGCGCGAGTTATCCGGCGGTATGAAGCGGCGATTGATGATCGCCCGGGCGCTGGTGCATGAACCGAAATTGCTGATTCTGGATGAGCCGACCGCTGGCGTGGATATCGAAATCCGCCGCTCAATGTGGGATTTTCTACGGGAAACCAACCGTCGCGGGGTCACGATTATTCTGACGACGCACTATCTGGAAGAAGCAGAAAGTCTCTGTCGCCATATCGCGATCATTGACCGGGGGCAGATTATCGAAAATACCCGAATGCAGACCTTGCTCAATCGGCTGCAATTAGAAACTTTTGTGCTTAACCTGCAGGATCCGCTCACCGAAGCGCCTGATATTCCAGGGTATCCGCTGCGCCGGCTGGATGATGTCACTCTGGAGGTCGATGTTGCCAGGGAACGGGGTATCAACACCCTGTTTCAACAACTGTCGGCGCTGGGCATTGAAGTATCCAGCTTGCGCAACAAAACGAATCGACTGGAAGAGTTGTTTCTGCGACTGGTCGACAAGATTCAACCTGGATAAAGAAGGGCTATCGTCTGGAAAAAGGTTGCGGAATTCGGGAGCAACCTGGGTTCTGCGACCGATCTGCCAAAATCCAGACTGTGGAGAGTGGCCTGCACGGCAGCATCACCAGGCAATTGAGCATTCATCTGTTGCGAATTTTAATGACTAACGCCATTAACTGTTCGTCAGAGAGATCACCCAGACACCGAATTAACTCGGCAAACAAAATCGGCCTTTTCGCAATAATTTCACAGACATCCGACGCAACTTTGCCG
>JAGRHK010000258.1 GCA_020444985.1 Candidatus Competibacteraceae bacterium | reverse complement strand
ATAGTATACAGCAGAATATGCAAGCGGGTGAAGGCTACGCCGTGTGTCACTGGCAGCATGGGAATATCAGCATTCGCGTAATCGTGGCGGCGGTGAATCGCTAGCGCCCAGAAATGCGGCGGCGTCCAGATATAAATGATCAGGAACAGCAGCAATGCGCCAGGATCAATCTGGCCAGTAACCGCTGTCCAGCCCAAGAGGGGCGGGGCTGCGCCCGCTGCGCCGCCAATAACGATGTTTTGCGGGGTCGCTCGTTTAAGAAACAGGGTATAGATCACCGCATAACCGATCAATGAAGCGAAGGTCAGCACCGCAGTCAATGTATTGGTGAACGTCAGTAATAAAACAAAACCCAGTACGCCAATCAGTAGGGAAAACGTCAAGACTTGCCAAGTATCCAGTTGCCCACTGGGCAGCGGCCGACGGCAAGTGCGGGCCATCATTGCATCGATCCGCCGGTCGACCAGGTGATTGATGGCGGCGGCCGAGCCGGCCATCAGCGCAATGCCTAGGGAACCGAACAACAGGATGGGCCAGGGCACCATGCCAGGTGTGGCCAGCAACATGCCGACCATGGCGGTAAAGGTGATTAACGCCACTACCTTGGGTTTGGTCAGTTCCAGATATTCCCGCCAGTGGCGGCGGAATCGGGCATGCAGGGTCTGGATGGTCGTCGTCATGTCGCGGTTTCCGGTCGAAGCAGGTGGTTGAGCGTCACCAGCGCCAGCAACAGCAGCGCAGCGCCGCCATTATGCGCGACCGCGACCGGTAACGGCAATTGCATCACAACATTGGCGATACCCAGACTGAGTTGAACCGCCAGCAGAATGCCGATTGCCATGCCAACCCCTCGCAAAATCCGGCTCCCGGTCGTGGTTAACCGCCAGACCAGCCAGCCTAGATAAAGCAGAATCGCTACCGCACCCAGACGATGCATCAGGTGAATAGTGACTCGCGCATTGTTATCCAGCACGCCGTACTCATAAGACACACCTAAGCCTCGCCATAAGGTAAAGGCTTCCTGAAAATCAGTCGGCGGCCACCAGTAAGTTTGGCAGGTCGGAAAATCCGGGCAGGCCAGCGCTGCGTAGTTGGCGCTGGTCCAGCCGCCCAGAGCGATTTGCCCAACCAGCAGGATCAGTCCCAGCACGGCATAAATGCGTAAGGATCGGGCTTGCATGATGACCGCATCGCCCCGGTAGCGACCTTGTCGCAGCGCCAGCCACGCCAGCAGACTCAGAGTCGCTAGGCCGCCCAGCAGATGCCCCATGACCACCACGGGCTTCAATTGCCAGGTCACGGTCCACATGCCCAGCAACGCCTGGAAAATCACCAGTCCGAGCAGCAACGTCGGTAAAACCACCGGCTGCCCCGGTGCGCGTCGGTTTCGCCAGGCCAGCACGGCGATCGCCAGAATGAACAAACCCAGCGTTCCAGCGAAGTAGCGATGAATCATTTCCTTCCAGGCCTTGTGTGCTTCGACCGGTCGCTCCGGGTAAGCTTCGTTGGCCTTGGCAATCTGGTGCGCCTCATCGGGTACATCTAAATGTCCATAACAGCCGGGCCAGTCGGGACAACCGAGTCCAGCGTCCGATAACCGCACATAAGCGCCCAGCAACACAACAGCAAAAGTTAAAGCCAATGCGGTCCAGGTTAGACGATAAAACCATTTATTTTTCATGTTTTTTATTTTTATCCAATCTTGGAGAGGCGCAGTAATCGTTTTAAATCCTTCAGTATTCCGCCCGGATTGACCGTGGTTGGATAACGCATCAGCAAATTGCCCAAGGGATCGACCAGATAAATCCATGCCCCGACCTGACCGGCTTCCGGGAACGCCTGAAGGAAGGCGTTGCGGATTTCCACGCTGGCCACGCCAGCCAACATCTCTGCATGTTCCACAGCCAGCCATTCGCGAAAATCCGCTTCCGGCATTTCATCCAGCAGCAATACAGTGCTGACGCGCACGATCTCTTTGCCTAGCGCCAGTCGCACCTGTCGCATGTCATACAAAGCAGCGCGGCAATGCTCGTTGCAATTCGTCGTCCCACCTACATAGACCATAAGCCAGTGATTGTGCAGCGCTGCTGCATTCCATGGGTGTCCAGCGATAGGCGTGAGAAGTAAATTCGGCAGCGGTTGGGCGGGCTTGAGCAATTCGCCATGTTGGGCAGAGCCGCTGGGCCGCCAGTTATCCGCCAGCAGCAACCAGGCTGTAACCAGTGGCAATACAAAGCAAGCAATGACGAACAACAAAATCAATCGTTGTCGCCAAAGGGGAGGAACAGCCGATGATTTGAGAGGGAGAGTTGGCGCGCTCATTAGATTTAATGGGTTCAATGATCATCATGGAACAGGCATCCTGCCTGTAGGATGCTCGTAAAGAGCTATTTTACTTCAGAAAGAAGGTTCCCGACGAATACCCGCAGCGATGTACAAAATAACCAGCGCTGCTGACAAAGCGAACCATTGTACCGCATAGCCCTGGTGGCGCTCTGGGCCGAAACCGCCAAAAGTCGGTTGCCAATCGCGCCAGTAGCCCTGATCGGCTTCCGGGTCCAACAGAATGACCGCAGGTTTGAGGGGATAACCGAGAATTGCCGAAAGCGGCTGGTAATCGACGTATTGGATTACCCGTGGCCAGTTCCGATCAGCGCCGCCCGGTTCGCCTAGACGGATACCGGGATTTGCGGGTTGCGCGATGCGGCCATTCACGGTAACCAGCTCATTGGTTACTGTAATGTCCGGTAGAACCTGACGCGATTCGCCCAGCGGCGTCCAGCCTCGGTTGACCAAGATCGCTTCGCCATCCGCCCGCTTGAAGGGCGTGAACACCTGGTAACCGGGCTGACCATCGCGCAACTGGTTATCCAGCAATAATTGTCGCGCATTGTCATAGCGACCGGTCACGATAACCCGGCGATAGTAATTGCCGGGATCAGCGGGATTGAGATGTTTCAGAAGAACAGGCGCCTGCCGGGATTGTTCGGCGAAGGATGTTTGCAATTCTGCCTTCTGCCTGGCCCGGTTGAGTTGCCAGAAACCAAGCGATAACAGGATGGGTAACAGCAACAGGACGGCAAGAGTTGCTGGCCAGCCTGGACGAAATCTCCGGGGATCGCCTTGCGTTGTCGCTGTCTCGTTGTCCATGGGGCGGCGGCGCGCTTCGTTCAACGCCGAATTGTTTCAGTTATACTTCCGACGATCCTTGGCCCTAACTCCCGGAATCCACTTATGCTAATCAAAATCATCGTCGCTGTCCTATTGCTCCTGATTCTCGCCAGTCTGGGTTCCGGGCTGTTTTTCCTGATTAGCGACCGGGGGCATAGCCCCCGTACTGTCAAAGCGCTCACCGTGCGCATTACGCTGTCAATTGGCTTGTTCATCCTGCTGATGATCGCCTACGCCACCGGATTGATTAAGCCGCATGGTGTGGTGCAACGTGAACCGGCTCCTGCAGCTCACATCCAGTAAACAAAGATAAACAATCCCAGCCAGACCACGTCCACAAAATGCCAGTACCAGGCCGCCGCTTCAAAGGCAAAGTGTTTATGTGGCGAAAAGTGTCCGGCCATGCTGCGGAACAGAATAACGGTCAGGATAATCGCGCCAATTGTGACATGCAGACCGTGAAACCCGGTGAGCATAAAGAACGTTGACCCATAGATGCCGCTGCCCAGAGTCAAATTCAGCGCGTGATAGGCGTGAATATATTCTTCAGCTTGAAGAAACAGGAACAGGAAGCCCAGGCCAACGGTCGCGGCAAGACCTTTGATCAGCTTGCTGCGATTACCTTCCACCAGACCCCAG
>JAGRHK010000257.1 GCA_020444985.1 Candidatus Competibacteraceae bacterium | reverse complement strand
CTGTCCAGAATACGCAGGGGGTTAGTGTGCAACCGACGCTGACTGTCCGCATCCAATTCGCCCTGCCGTGCCGTGAAATAGGCGACCAGTCGCTCCCGGTAGGCCGTGCGGGCAGCGCTGGAGCCGAGTGAATTGAGTTGCAGAGTCACATCGCGCAGACCCAGGCGCCGCCAAAGGCGTGCGGTCAGGGCGATCAGTTCGGCGTCGATGTCGGGACCGGCCATGCCATAAGCTTCAGCGCCGATCTGATGAAACTGGCGATAGCGGCCCTTTTGCGGTTTTTCATAGCGGAACATCGGACCGGCATACCACAGCCGCTGTATCTGGTTGTGCAACAAGCCGTGTTCGATGCAGGCGCGCACGCAACTGGCGGTGCCTTCGGGACGCAAGGTCAGACTTTCACCGTTGCGATCCTCGAAGGTGTACATCTCCTTCTCGACAATGTCGGTGACTTCGCCAATCGAGCGGGCGAATAATTCGGTTTTCTCCACCAGCGGCAGACGGATTTCCTGGTAATTGTAGGCGTTCAGCACCTCGCGGGCGGTCGTTTCCAATAACTGCCAGTGAGCCGATTCAGCAGGCAGAATGTCATTCATGCCACGAATGGCTTGAAACTGCTTGGTCATAAGTTTGTTCATTTACTCCCCTCGTCCGCTGTCGGGAGAGGGGTTGGAGGAGAGAACGGCTTAGTCGCGATCCAGGGTGAACCGGCTCACAGTGCCGCGTCGTGGCACATAGACCGTGGTGTCAACCAACCGGTCATCGAGAATGATACGGGCGGCGGGCGCATTGCCCAGCGTGACTTTGAAAGGCGCCGCGCCTGAAAGGGTATGCGTCGTATTGGCGCGCATGAGCCGACTGGTCAGCACATTACCCTCAGCGTCCTTGACCTCAACCCAGCAATCGTTGCTGAATTCCAGTAGCAGCTTGGCTTCGCCATCGCCCGTTGTCGTTACAGGAGACTCTTGCGTCAGTGGCGCGGTCAGCGTGGCGGCGGGCGCGGCAACAGCGGTTTGCACCCCCGGTACGGATAGCAACGATGCTGCAGATTGCAGCGACGCAGGTTGTGCAGGTGCCGCTGGTCTCTGCGGCGTCGTAAAAACCACGGATGTAGATTCCAGCGCTGTTTCTTCCGTTTCCGGAGTTGATTCGGAAGGCGGAGGGGTAGCAGGTTGTGCATGGGCTACCGGTGGTTGCGACGCCGAATCAAGCGAAGAGGAGTGGTTCGGGCTTGTGGTTTCAATGGATTTGAACTGAAACGGATATTGAATCTGTGTCTTCGCATTCAAGGTGTTACTGGCCGTTTCCTCGGCATCCATGGAACGCTCGTCCGACCATAAGACCGCTAACCGTCCCGGGTCCAGGTCGGGCAAATGCTGAATGGCGGCCCAGCCTGCGCCCACGAGCAAGGCCAGATAAAGCAAGCCGCGCAAATCGCGCGCCCGGGTCTGGCGGCGCAATGGATGCACGACCTGAAGCGGCGGCGGTTCTTCACTGACCTCGCCAGCTTGTTGCCGGTAGCATTCGAGCACTTCCTGGTCAGGCATGTCCAGCAAGCGGGCGTAGCGGCTCAGGTAGCCGCGAATGAACACGGGCGGCCCCAGACGGGCAAAGTCATCATTCTCGATCGCCTGAATGATGGATGGATTGAGCATCAGATGACGGGCGACATCGCGCTGTTCAGCGCCATGTTGGGCGCGCGTCCGGGCGAACCAGGCGCCCAGCGATGCGGCATAAACGTCGACCGGCTCGGTCGGCGGCTTGAAATCAGCAGTGATCTCGTTGGACATAAGCTATTCCGGCTGTTTGAGGCGGCGGGCTTCTTCAGAGTTCGGGTATTGCGCTATCAGGAGGGCGCTGTAGTCCCGGCGTAAAAGCGGGTCGCCATCCTGGGAGGATTCGATGGTAATGCCGAGCCACAGGCTTTGCGCGGTGGGACGACTCTGGCTATGGTAACGCTGCAGGAAAGCGCGCGCCTGCAGCGTCTTGTTCTGGGTTTGACTCAGTCGGGCCAGCTCGAACAGGGCGCTGGCGTTATTGGGATTAATTTCCAGAGCCTGCCGCAGCCAGGTTTCGGCCTGAACCGGATCATTGCGCTGGCGGGTGCAGATCGCCAGACCGGCGTAGGCTTCTGCAGCGTTGGCTCCGGCATTGCTTGGATCAGCGATGATTTTCTGAAACTCGCTTTCGCCTTCGGCGGCGCGCGCTGGTTCGCGCAGGCACAGAAAGCGCGCGTAGTTCAGGCGAGCCAGCGTGTAGTCGGGCTTTAGATCAATGGCGCGCCGGTAATGCTCGTCGGCGGGACCATATTCGCGAATTTCCTCGTAGAGCACGGCAATCGCGTTATGCGCTTCCGGGTAGTCATCTTCGTATTGCAATGCCTTGAGCAACTTTTCTGCGGCGACCTCATAATGGCCGGACTGCATGTAACCGACGCCCAGTTTGAAGTTGGCTTCGGCAACGTTGCGATTGAATTCCTGTTCCTGAGTGTTGGCGCAGGCCGTTAGCCACAGCGTCAGGGATAGGAGAAGAGGTACAGGAATTGTAGGTCGTCGCATGGCGGTTCTCTTTCAGCCGGTCGCGAGTCGCACTACACGCTCCATGCGGCGACCGCGGGCCTGCACTTGACCGGCAAGCTGGCCACAAGCCGCAGCGATGTCGTCGCCACGGGTCTTGCGGATCACGGTGGTCAGGCCGTGGGCCATCAGCACCGCCTGGAAGCGGGCGATCGCTGCCGGCGCCGAGCAGCGGTAGCGCGTACCCGTAAAGGGGTTGAACGGAATCAGGTTAACCTTGGATGGAATGTCGCGGATCAATTCCGCCAGCGCCCGGGCGTGCTGTTCGGAATCGTTGATGCTGTCCAGCAACACGTATTCCCAGGTGATGCGGCGGTGTGGCTTGTCAGCAATATAGTGCTTGCATGCCGCCAGCAATTCGGCAATAGGATATTTGCGGTTCACCGGCACCAGTTCGTTGCGCAGCGCATCAGTCGGCGCGTGCAGAGAAACGGCAAGGCTGACTTCGGACACTTCCCGCAGGCGATACAGCGCTGGAACCACGCCAGCGGTGCTCAGGGTAACGCGGCGCTTGGAAATGCCAAAGCCGAGATCGTCCTGCATCAGATCGGTTGCTTTGACCACATTGGCGAAATTGAGCAACGGCTCGCCCATGCCCATCAGCACGATATTGGTGATGATACGCTGGCCATTACGCTGATCCCCCAGCAGGCGACTGGCTTGCCAGACCTGGCCGATGATCTCGGCGACGCTGAGATTGCGGTTAAAACCTTGCTGCGCCGTGGCGCAGAATGAGCAGTCCAACGGGCAGCCGATCTGCGAAGAAATGCACAGGGTGCCGCGATCCGGTTCGGGAATAAACACCATTTCAATGCCGTTGCCGCGGTCCAGCCGGAGCAACCATTTGTGAGAGCCATCTCGCGAGGGCTGGTCCAGCGCGACTTGTGGAAGGCAAATTTCGGCGCATTTCGCCAGTTGTTCCCGCAACGTCTTGCTCAGGTTGGTCATGGCGGCGAAGTCGGTCACCCGCTCGTGATAAATCCACTTCATGAGTTGGGTCGCCCGGAAGGGTTTTTCGCCGAGTCCGACGAAGAACGCCTCCAGATCGCGGCGATCCAGATCAAGGAGATTGATCCGCTGTTCGGTTGGGGTCACGACCATTTTTTCAGGCAAGCAGGGTGCAATGGATTTATAGGGTGCGTGGGCACAGCTCGTTCTGACTGAAGAAAAAGGCGATTTCGACCACTGCGGTTTCCGGGGCGTCTGAGCCATGCACGGCGTTTTCGGTGATGCTCTGG
>JAGRHK010000256.1 GCA_020444985.1 Candidatus Competibacteraceae bacterium | reverse complement strand
GAGAGTGGCTGGGATGAGCAATCAAGAACGCTTGATGAAAATTTTGCTGGCCCCGCATATCTCTGAAAAGGCCAATCGGGTTGCAGAACGCTATAATCAAGTCGTATTCAAGGTCTTACGCGACGCGACCAAGCCAGAAATCAAGGATGCCGTTGAGTTGATGTTCAAGGTCAAAGTTCAGTGCGTCACAGTGGCCAACGTCAAGGGTAAGCGCAAACGCTTCGGGGCGATTTATGGGCGGCGTTCAGACTGGAAAAAAGCTTATGTGTCCCTGGAACCTGGTCAGGAAATCGATTTCCTGGTGGCTGGATGAGCAGAGACGCGCTGATCGCTCTACAAATTTAAGGTAAATCTCATGCCCCTTGTTAAAACCAAACCGACCTCGCCGGGCCGACGGTTCGTAGTCAAGGTCGTCAATTCCGAGTTGCATAAAGGCCGTCCCTATGCGCCGTTGCTGGAAAAGCAATCGCGTAAGGGTGGACGCAATAATCAAGGCCGCATTACAACCCGTCATCAGGGTGGTGGCCACAAACAGCATTATCGATTCATCGATTTCAAACGCGACAAGGATAATATTCCGGCGCGTGTTGAACGGTTGGAATACGATCCAAACCGCAGCGCCCATATCGCTCTATTGTTGTACTCTGATGGTGAGCGCCGTTACATCATCGCCCCGCGCCATGTTCATGCTGGCGATAGCCTGATGTCCGGACCGGCAGCGCCTATTAAATCAGGTAATGCGCTGCCGTTACGCAATGTGCCGGTTGGTAGTCAAGTGCATTGCGTGGAGTTGCGGCCTGGCAAGGGCGCGCAATTGGCCCGCAGCGCTGGTGCTTCCGTGCAGCTGGTCGCTCGTGAAGGCAATTACACAACCTTGCGGTTGCGCTCCGGCGAAATTCGTAAAGTGCATGCGGATTGCAAGGCGACTATTGGCGAAGTCGGGAATGCAGAACATAACCTGCGATCTCTGGGAAAGGCCGGCGCTCAACGCTGGCGTGGCGTGCGGCCTACCGTGCGCGGCGTAGCAATGAATCCGGTCGATCATCCGCATGGCGGTGGCGAAGGCCGCACTTCTGGCGGACGTCATCCGGTATCGCCGTGGGGTGTCCCGACCAAGGGCCACAAAACTCGCTCGAATAAGCGCACCGACAAACTGATTGTGCGCCGGCGTAAGAAATAGGACTGGCTGAACCGAGAGGATAAGTAAAGGTGCCACGCTCGATTAAGAAAGGTCCATTTGTCGATCTCCATCTGATTAAGAAGGTGGAGCAGGCAGTGGCTACGAACGCCAAGCGTCCGATTAAAACCTGGTCACGGCGCTCGATGATTCTGCCGGAGATGATCGGATTGACCATCGCGGTGCATAATGGCCGGCAACACGTACCGATTCTGGTTAGTGAGAACATGATCGGTCATAAGCTCGGTGAATTTGCGGCGACCCGCACCTATCGCGGGCATGCCGCAGACAAGAAATCCAAGTAAGGGGCGTTTCGATGCAAGCTGTCGCTATTTTAAAACATGCCCGCATCTCGCCACAGAAGGCCCGGCTGGTTGCTGATCAGGTTCGTATGCTGCCTGTAGGGAGGGCTTTGGAAATTTTGACGTTCAGCAACAAGAAGGCGGCGCAACTGATCAGGAAAGTGCTGGAATCGGCGATTGCTAACGCCGAGCACAATGAAGGCGCTGACATTGACGAACTGAAGGTATCTGCGATCTGGGTAGATTGTGGTCCTGTATTGAAACGCATGCATGCTCGTGCCAAGGGGCGTGGTAATCGCATTGTCAAGCGCACTAGCCATATCACTGTCACGGTCGCTGAATAACAAGGAGCGAGAACGACATGGGTCAAAAAGTCAGTCCTACAGGCATCCGGTTGGGCATTGCGTCCGACTGGACTTCCAAGTGGTATGCCAGTAGCAAGAACTTCCCTGATTTGCTGGAAACTGATCTCAAGGTACGGCAGTTTCTGAAAAAAAAATTGTCCAATGCCTCGGTTAGTCGGATACAGATAGAGCGGCCAGCGCGCTTGGCGCGCATCACGATTCATACCGCTCGACCAGGTGTAGTGATCGGTAAAAAAGGCGAGGATATCGAAGCATTGCGCAAAGATGTCGCCCGAATGATGGGCCTGGATATCAAGGATCTACAGATCAATATCGAAGAGATCCGCAAGCCAGAACTGGATGCGCAACTGGTCGCTGAAAGCGTGGCTCAGCAATTGGAGCGGCGCATCATGTTCCGCCGGGCGATGAAGCGCACAGTGGCTAATGCAATGCGTTTGGGCGCGCTGGGGATTAAAATACAGGTTTCTGGTCGGCTCAATGGTGCGGAGATTGCCCGTAGCGAGTGGACTCGCGAAGGTCGGGTTCCCCTCCACACGCTACGCGCTAATATCGATTATGGCTTGGCCGAAGCGCAAACGACTTATGGCGTGATCGGTATTAAAGTCTGGATTTTCAAGGGCGAAGTATTCAGTCTGGAACGGCAGGGCGAGACCAAATCCGAGAAGGCTTCAGCGAACTGAATGGTTGGCCAAGGTTGCAGAACTCCGCATCCTACTGCGGAGTTCCTGTTTTATAGACGAGAAGAAACATGTTACAGCCGAAAAGAACGAAATTTCGCAAACAGCGCAAGGGACGCAACCGCGGCTTCGCGACCAGCGGCGCCGAGGTCAGTTTTGGCGAATACGGGTTGAAAGCCACCACGCGCGGTCTGTTGACTGCGCGTCAGATTGAAGCCGCTCGCCGCGCGATTAACCGCTACATCAAGCGCGGCGGCAAAGTATGGATTCGTATTTTTCCAGACAAGCCCATTACTAAGAAACCTCTGGAAGTGCGTATGGGTAGTGGCAAGGGCAATGTCGAGTACTGGGTAGCCAAAGTGAAGCCCGGTTGCGTATTGTATGAAATAGAGGGTGTGTCTGAACCCGTTGCTCGGGAAGCTTTTCGCTTGGCGGCCGCCAAGCTCCCGGTACAAACGGTCTTTGTGGCTCGAATGGTGATGTGATGAAAGCAAGCGAACTACGGGAGAAAAGCACGGATGAGCTAAAGCAGGAGCTGCTGGCGTTGCTGCGCGAGCAGTTTAATCTGCGCATGCAGAAAGCGACCCAACAGGCTAATAAACCCCACCTGTTTCGGCAGGCGCGGCGTAATATCGCCCGAGTCAAGATGGCGTTAAGCGAGAAGGCGAAGCAGGCATGACAACGGAACTTCAGGCAGAGCGCACCCTGACCGGGCGCGTTACCAGCAATAAAATGGATAAAACTATCACCGTGATTATTGAGCGGTTAGTTAAACATCCGGTATACGGAAAATATATCCGCCGCACCACTAAAGTGCATGCGCATGACGAACGAAATGAGTGCCGTGAAGGCGATCTGGTGACGATCAAACAGTGCCGTCCGCTCTCTAAAACCAAGTCTTGGATGCTGGTGTCTGTGGTTAATCACGCCCAATAAGCGGGATAGACGCGCTAGTCTTTTTCCAACTCCGTGAAGGGAATATAAAACATGATTCAGATGCAAACGATGTTGGAAGTCGCCGACAACAGCGGTGCCCGCCGGTTGATGTGCATCAAAGTGCTGGGCGGTTCACACCGCCGCTATGCGCACATTGGCGATGTCATCAAGGTAAGTGTCAAGGACGCTATCCCGCGCGGCAAGGTCAGTAAGGGCGAAGTTTATAACGCTGTCGTGGTGCGTACCCGTAAGGGCGTGCGTCGGCCGGACGGTTCGTTAATTCGCTTTGATGGCAACGCTGCGGTGCTGCTGAACAATAAACTGGAGCCGATTGGTACCCGCATCTTTGGACCAGTGA
>JAGRHK010000255.1 GCA_020444985.1 Candidatus Competibacteraceae bacterium | reverse complement strand
AGCCGCCGTCATCAGTAATCGACCCGGCGTTCATGGGCTGGAGCGGGCAAGGCAAGCCAGAGTTCCCGCGCTGGAGTTGGATCACAAGAACTATCCAGATCGCCCGGAATTCGAGGCGGCGCTGATCGAGTTGATCGACCGTCAACAACCCGATCTGGTGATTTTGGCCGGATTCATGCGTGTGCTCACCGCGGGTTTCACCGAGCATTACCGGGGTCGTTTGTTCAATATCCACCCCTCGTTGTTGCCAAAATTTCGCGGACTGCATACCCATGAACGGGCGATTGCCGCTGGGGAAACCGAGCATGGCGCGACGATTCACTTTGTGACGGCGGAACTGGATGGCGGACCGATCATCGTCCAGGCGCGGGTTCCGGTGCTGCCGAACGACGATCCTGACACGCTGGCGGCGCGGGTGCTGGCACAGGAACATCGTCTCTATCCGCAAGCGATTCGCTGGTTCGCCGAGGGGCGGTTGCGGCTGGAAGGGGAACAGGTGTGGTTTGGTGGAAAGCCGCTGATGGAACCCCTGCGGCTGGAGGATTTCGCCGGTTAGATAAATACCTCATCCAAGAAGATTTCCGCCTGGGGCAATAGCGCTGGCGTCAGGCTGCCCGTGCGTAATTGCAAGCGGGCTTGATAGGCGCTGTGATCCGGCAGGAGATCGCGATAGACTTCGATATGGCGTCGTTTGGGTCCTACCACCAACCATACTTCAGGAATACCGTGCCGGGCATACAGCGGAACCTTGGTTTTACGGTCGAACTGCACCGTGCTGTCCGACACCTCAATTAGTAGCAGCACATCCTGCGAGCGAGGATGCTCGCTCAAGTAATAGTCTGAACGTGGACGCAACAGGAGCAGATCAGGCTGAGGTTCAGAACGGTCACTGAGAACAACAGGACTTTGCGCATGCACAATCGCGCTATCAGCCACTGCCCGCATCAACAGGCGAGTCAGAATGCTGACCGTTCCTGCATGAAAACTGCCTATCGGCGCCATATCAAATAATTCCCCTTCAATGAGTTCTAACCGTGATTCCGGGGGGAGAAAACCGGTTTTTTCCATGCAGTGAAAATCCGTTACATTCCAAAGACGACGAATCGGATATGAGGCATTATCAGCAGGGGTAACGCGATCAGGCAGCAGGGATGCAGGCATGGTGGGTTTCCTCGTCGAATTATCGATTTAATGGCCCTTTTCAATGGGTTCATCATCGCCGATTCGGCTGGGGGTCGGGCCGGTCTGCCGCTTATATTTGGCATCCTGCCGCTTGCCATAGGGCCGGATGGCCGGGCCGCTGAGCATCTCGAAGCTGATCGCGCAAATCGCCATGCCAGGGCGTAGCGCCAGCGGCAGCTTGCCGCTGTTGAAGCACTCCAGCACGATGGCCCCGCTCCAGCCGGGATCGATCCGATGAGCAGTGACATGCACCATCAACCCCAGACGCGCCAGGCTGGAACGTCCATCCAGCCAACCCACCAGATCGTCCGGTACGGTGATGGTCTCAACGGTCGCGGCTAATGCCAATTCGCCGGGATGGATAAAAAAGGCATCGTCAACGCCAATACGAATCTCCTTGCCCATGATCCGGTTGATGGCGTGGTCCACTTCCTCGCGCGGGCCGCTTAAATCGATGTGCGAGGCGGCGTGGTCGTTGAATACGCGAAAACGGTGGCCGAGGTGCAAATCCACGCTAACGCCATTAATCCGGCTAGACGCCGGACGCGGCTCAATGCGGATTTTGCCTTCTTCAAGGCATTGCTCGATGTCACGGTCACACAGGCGCACGCCGTTCTCCCTGGAAAGTAGAAAGCGCGGTTTGGACCGCGCTTGGCGAAAACTTAACGTATTCTGACTTCATGGCAATCGCGATGTTTGACTCCACGACGCCAATATTCTTTACAAACAGTACGGTACTTGGGCCTAGGCTTGGTTTTCGTACAGATGGTCTTGGTTTTCACCACACGACCGTTGACGATCACTTTTTCCTGACGGCACTTTTGCGCCGCGTTCGCTGCATCGATCGGCAGAATCAAAAGCCCCGTTACCGCTATCGCTACTGCCACCAATCCGGTTTTCAGCAATTTCATCCGTTACTACCTCCTTTCAAGGGAATTCGAAGTGACCACTGACCACGCCCGACAATAGATCGGGAAAGCTTTATGTATTCTGAATGACAATGTTCGGGAATTTGTGACTGTAATTCCTCGCTTGCAGCGACAGGCGCGCCGCAGCGCGCCGCGCGATGTCCCGATATAGCTCGGCGATCCGGCTAGTCGGTTCCGCCGCTACGGTCGGTCGGCCATCATCGGTTTCCTGGCGAATCCGGATATCCAGCGGCAACGCGCCAAGAAAGGGCACGCTATATTGCTCCGCCATACGCTTGCCTCCGCCTTCGCCGAAGATTCTTTCCTCATGGCCACACTTGGAACAGATGTAAGTACTCATGTTTTCAACGATCCCCAACACGGGAACCGCAACTTTCTCAAACATCTTGAGTCCCTTGCGCGCATCCAATAAAGCAATATCCTGAGGCGTGGTCACGATGATCGCCCCGCTCACTGGAACCTTCTGCGACAAGGTCAGCTGCGTGTCGCCCGTTCCCGGCGGCAAGTCAATGACCAGATAGTCCAGATCATGCCAACGGGTATCGCGCAACAATTGCTCCAGCGCCTGCGTAACCATCGGTCCACGCCATACCATCGGCGTTTCTTCTTCAATCAGATAGCCAATGGACATTGACTGGATATTGTAGCTGACTACCGGCAATAACGACTTGCCATCTGGAGATTCCGGTTGTTGGTTGGCGCCCAGCATTCTGGGTTGACTGGGGCCATAGATATCGGCGTCCAGCATGCCAACTCGCGCGCCTTCAGCGCTCAAGGCCAGCGCCAAGTTGACCGCCGTCGTGGATTTGCCCACGCCGCCCTTGCCGGAAGCAACGGCGATAATGTTCCGCACCCCCGGCAAAGGCTTCAGACCTTTTTGCACCTCGTGAGCGGTGATTTTGCTATCGACATGCAGGATTATCTCGCCTGCGCCCGGTAAGGTGGCCAACCGTTCACGAAGCGCCGCGCTGAGCGTTTCTCGATACCCTGCCGCCGGAAACCCCAGCTCCACATTGATTACAATGCGCCCATTCTCCTCGGTCTGAATCTGCTTAACGCATTTGGCGGCAATAAGATCCTGTTCAAGGTAAGGATCCACATAGCCCTTTAAGGCATTCTCCACATCGGTGCGCGATACAACGGACATTAACTCGGTTTCCTCTCGATTGAATACATTACGATTTCAGCTACTCTTCATGCCTTGCGACAGAGAATCGTGCAATTGCTGATGATGAAACTTCCGTTCCAGCGTCAAAGCGCCCTGCTTGCAACCAGATAGATGACAGTCACGGCGAAATGCTGCTAACTTAATCATTTCTCCGACTTCCTTCACTGCAATTTACCATGCCATGAGCGATCAAAACCGTCGAATCCTCGTCACCAGCGCCCTGCCTTACGCCAACGGCCCCATTCACATCGGTCATCTGGTGGAATATATCCAGACTGATATCTGGGTGCGCTTCCAGAAACTGCGGGGCCACGAATGCTACTACGTGTGCGCTGATGACGCTCACGGCACTCCGATCATGCTGCGCGCCGAACAAGATGGCGTGACGCCGGAACAACTGATTGAACAGGTTTGGCGCGAACATCAGGCTGATTTCGCCGATTTCCTGATCGAATTCGACAACTATTATTCAACGCATTCCCCGGAGAATCGTCATTATGCCGAATTGATTTACCATCGCCTGGACGCAGCAGGACAT
>JAGRHK010000254.1 GCA_020444985.1 Candidatus Competibacteraceae bacterium | reverse complement strand
AGCCTCCATTTCAGGATTCAACACCGTTCAAGGATGTGCAAGAACCCGCCTAAGCGCGGGTTTTTTCATGCCTTTAGCGCCCAGAAACACGCAAAACATCGACTGAAATCCGTTTGCGGTTAGCACAGGTTAAGCGATTACGCTGCTGGCGGCGCCTCGCCAGGCTGGCGAATTTCAAAGGTATGGGTGATTTGCGCGGTTTGGCCCAGCATGATGGAGGCCGAGCAGTATTTTTCCGCCGAGAGTTGGATGGCGCGGTCAATATGCTTCGTATTCAGGTTCAGGCCAGTGAAGATGAAATGGACGCGAATTTGGGTAAAAACCTTGGGTTCGCTATCGGCTCTATCGGCGTCCAGTTGCACCTCGCAGCCGCGTAAGTCTTGCCGGGCTTTGCGCAGGATATTGACGACGTCAATCGCGGTACAGCCCCCCATGCCCATCAAGAGCATTTCCATCGGTCGCGGCCCGAGGTTGTGACCGCCCAGCTCCGGTGGCCCGTCCATAACCAGGGCATGACCGCTGGGGGACTGGGCAAAATAAGTCATATCTTCCATCCAGATAACGCGCGTTTTCATGGAGTCTCCTCAAAAGCAATACTGGTTCTTTTTCACTTTAACCCAATAATTCCGTCAGTTTCGCGCCGGGGTCCGGGGCGCGCATGAACGCTTCGCCAACCAGAAAGGCATGGACGCCGTGTTCGCGCATCAAGGCTACGTCTGCGGGCGTATGAATTCCGCTTTCGGTAACCACGGTGCGGTTGGCGGGAATGTGCGCCAGCAAATCCAACGTGGTATCCAGCCGCGTTTCAAAAGTGCGCAGATTACGATTATTGATGCCGATCAGTGGGGCATCGATCAGCAACACGCGCTCCAGTTCTTCAGCATCGTGGACCTCCACCAGCACATCCATTTCCAATCGAGCCGTCAATTCCGCCAGTTCACGCAATGCGATGTCATCCAAAGCGGCGGCAATCAGCAGGATGCAATCCGCTCCAATCAGCCGCGCCTCGTAAACCTGATAGGGATCAATGATGAAGTCTTTGCGCAATACCGGCAAGGCGCAAACCGCCCGAGCTTCCTGCAAGTAATCCTCGCAGCCTTGGAAAAAATCTCGATCGGTTAACACGGACAGCGCAGCGGCTCCAGCCGAGGCATAACTGCGGGCGATATCCGCCGGAGCAAATGGATCGCGCAGCAACCCTTTGCTGGGCGAGGCGCGCTTGATTTCGGCAATGACCGCAGGCTGGCCTGTAGCAATCGCGTTTTTCAAAGCAGTCAGAAATGGACGCGGGGTCGGTAGATTCCCCACCTGCCGCATCAACGTGGAGAGACTCAAGCGCGCGCTGCGTTCAACCACTTCCTCGGTCTTGCGCGCCAGGATTTTTTTCAGAATATCGGGTGTATCGTTCATGAGGCCAGTTTCTGCGTGCAACGCACGAACTCATCCAGCTTGGCGCGGGCTGCGCCGCTGGCCAGAGTTTCGCTGGCCAGGGTGATGCCGTCAGCGATGGAAGAGGTCAGATTGGCGGTATACAACGCCGCGCCGGCGTTCAAGGCAACGATGTCGCGCGGTGCGCCGGGTTGATTGTTCAGGGCATTCAACAGGAGTGCTTTCGAGTGTTCTGCATTGGCGACTTTGAGACTGCGATTGGAAATCATCGCCAATCCGAAGTCCTCGGGATGGATTTCATATTCCACAATTTCGCCGTTTTTGAGTTCGCCCACCTGAGTAGCAGCGCCCAATGAGATTTCATCCATACCATCCTTACCCCAGACCACCAGCACATGCTGTGCGCCCAGGCGTTGCATGACGCGGATCTGGATGCCGACCAGGTCCGGATGGAAGACGCCCATCAATTGATTCGGAGCGCCAGCCGGATTGGTCAGCGGGCCGAGCATATTGAAAATTGTGCGCACCCCCATTTCACGCCGCACCGGAGCAACATTTTTCATCGCTGAATGATGATTGGGCGCGAACATGAAGCCTAGTCCGGCCATAGCAATGCACTCGGCCACCTGTTTCGCCTGGAGATCAATGCGCGCGCCGAGCGCCTCCAGTACATCCGCGCTGCCCGATTTGGAGGACACGCTGCGATTGCCGTGCTTGGCGACCTTGGCGCCGGCGGCGGCGGCCACGAACATGGTTGCGGTAGAGATATTGAAGGTATGCGCGCCATCGCCGCCAGTGCCGACGATGTCGACGAAATGCTCATGGGGCGGCGGCACATGGACTTTGGTAGACAGTTCCCGCATAACCGTGGCCGCTGCGGTAATTTCGCCGATGGTTTCCTTCTTAACCCGCAAGCCGGTTAAGATGGCGGCGGTCATCACCGGGGAGATTTCGCCGGCCATGATTTGCCGCATCAGCGACAGCATTTCATCGTAGAAGATTTCCCGGTGTTCAATAGTGCGTTGCAAGGCTTCCTGAGGGGTGATGGACATAAGGCGTTTCTCCAAAGCATTCAAGATCGATTGAGAAAATTGCGTAACAGGGCATGACCGTGTTCGGTGAGGATCGATTCGGGGTGGAATTGAACGCCCTCAATCAGCAGGGTTTTATGTCGCACGCCCATGATTTCGTCGATGGCGCCATCTGCAGTTTGCGTCCAGGCGGTTATATGCAGGCAGTCCGGCAGAGTGGCCCGGTCGATGACCAGGGAATGGTAGCGCACTACGGTAAAGGGGTTGGGCAAATCGACAAAGACGCCTTGGCCGTCGTGGTAAACCTCGGAAGTTTTGCCATGCATCACCAACCGGGCGCGGATAATGTGTCCGCCGAAAGCCTGTCCCAGGCTCTGATGGCCCAGGCAAACGCCGAGTATGGGAATTTGTCCAGCAAATCGTTCGATGGTCGCCAGCGACACCCCCGCCTCATTGGGGGTGCAGGGTCCCGGTGAGAGGACGATATGCCGGGGTTGCAACTCGGCGATTTGATCCAGGGTGATCTGGTCGTTACGGTACACCCATACGTCTTCGCCCAGCTCGCCAAAATATTGTGCGAGGTTATAGGTAAAGGAGTCATAGTTATCGATCATCAGCAGCATGATGTATCCAGCCTATTGTTTATATTAAAATTTATAAGACATCCTCATCTTTGGATACTCGTTTTTTCATTCGATGCCTTTAATAGCTTACCATTTTACGCCGCAGTACGCGGGTAACCGGAAAGGTATAACGCACCATTCCCGCCAAACCCGGTAACCATGCCATAATGCGCTTTTTCGCCATCCCGGCGATAGCCTAAATGACAACCCTTGAATAATACTGATGCTATCCTGTGCAATAAGCGACCCTGTTGGCATCGCCATCGCGTCGGCGTCGCGCGCGACCTGCCGCCTGAATTGGCTCATTGGCTCTTCGATCCCGGCTCGCTGACCCGACGCCTGCGCCAGTGTTGTCCAGACCGTTTCCAGGTGCGCGTACTCCGCCAGGGCTGGAGCCATCCCAGCCAGGATGAAGCGCGCGTCCTGCGCCTGCGCCTGGATGCCTGGACCTGGACGCGCGAGGTGCAGCTCTTCTGCGGTGATCAACCCTGGGTTTTTGCCCGGACGCTGATTCCAGCAGCGACCCTGCGGGGCCGCGGCCGTCGGCTCACTCAACTGGGCAATCGCCCTCTAGGTGAAGTGCTGTTCTCCGACCCCGGCGTTCAACGTGACTCCATGGAAATTGCTCGTATTATCACCGGCCAACGGCTGCATCAGCGCGCTTTTGCCGGTTTCGCCGAGCCTCCGGATGCAATCTGGGGACGACGTTCAATTTTTCGTATCGACGGCCAACCCCTGTTGGTCTGTGAAATCTTCCTGCCTGATTTACCGGCATCTCCTGCTGATCGGATT
>JAGRHK010000253.1 GCA_020444985.1 Candidatus Competibacteraceae bacterium | reverse complement strand
GCTGCTGGCAACCCATGCCGACCGCCGGGAACTGTTCCTGGAGGCGGGACGGCGCATCGTCGAACTGGCCCAGCGCTATTACGAGAACGATGACGCTTCGATTCTGCCGCGCAGCATCGCGACATTCGAAGCCTTTGAAAATGCCATGAGCCTCGATGTCGCCATGGGCGGTTCGACCAATACCGTGCTGCATCTGTTGGCGGCGGCTCAAGAAGGCGCAGTGTCTTTCACCATGCGCGACATCGACCGACTGTCGCGGCGGGTGCCCAATCTATGCAAAGTGGCGCCAGCTACGCAGAAATATCACATGGAAGATGTCCATCGGGCGGGCGGAGTGATGGCCATTCTGGGCGAACTGGATCGCGCCGGATTACTGCATCGCGAGGTAGGCGCCGTACACAGCGAAACTTTGGCCCAGGCGCTGGATCGCTGGGATATCGCCCGCTCGACCTCCTGGGACGAGGCCAAATTGCGTTATTCCGCCGGTCCTGCGGGCATTCCTACCCAACAAGCCTTCAGTCAGGACACCCGCTGGCCAAGCCTGGATCTGGATCGGGAAAGCGGTTGTATCCGCGCTCAACCCCATGCCTACTCGCAGGATGGCGGTTTGGCGGTACTCTATGGCAATCTGGCTGAAGAAGGTTGCATTGTTAAAACTGCCGGGGTTGATGAAGGCAATCTACAGTTCCAGGGTCCCGCCCGCATCATGGAAAGCCAGGAGGATGCAGTGACCGCCATTCTCGGTGGATGCATTCAACCGGGCGATGTGGTGCTGATTCGCTACGAAGGGCCACGCGGCGGACCGGGCATGCAGGAAATGCTGTATCCGACCAGTTATCTCAAATCCAAGGGACTGGGCAAGGTTTGCGCTCTGATTACTGATGGGCGCTTTTCGGGAGGCACCTCCGGTTTATCCATCGGCCATGTCTCGCCGGAAGCTGCGGAAGGTGGCGCCATCGCTCTGGTCGAAGAAGGGGATATGATCCAGATTGATATTCCCAATCGCCGTATCCATTTGGCCATCAGCGACGAAGCGCTGCAGCAACGCAGTGCGGCCATGCGGGCGCGCGGTGCGATGGCCTGGAAACCGGTCAACCGACAACGACTGGTTTCACCGGCGCTGCGCGCCTACGCCGCCATGACCACCAGCGCTGCGTATGGCGCAGTGCGTGATGTCAGTCAGGTAGAAGGTCACAGCTAACAGGTTCTCAATTGTTCGCTGTTCGCCGTTAGCCCCCCGTCAATTCGCCTGCTAAAAAAGGAAACCCCGCCATGAGTCAGGCAAAAGACCAGGACAACCAGTTTCTCAGGCTCGTCAATCACCTGAAGCTGATTGAGGATTTGTGGCAGAAGCTTTATTACGTCAAGTGGAATCCCAACTCATTCATGATGCTGGCCCGCTTGGCCCAGGACATGTTGAAGAATGCTCAAGGTCAAAATGATGAGCGCCTGCTCAAATTAGTGACACAGCTGGAGCATCATGTCAAAAACTGTGCAACCGCTAACGAGATGCCGCCTGAATCGGAACGGCAACGATTAACGGCGCTGATCGATGCGCTGCACTTTATTCTGGTCACGGATAACAACTACATCAGCGAGGAGCCTCGGACCCGTCCCTTGCTGACGGCTCGACCGGAAATCTTTCTGATCGCGCCCGAGATTGAAAAGCCTGCGTTAATGACCAAGCTGGAAGAACTCAACTACCGGGTGCGGCACATTTCCAACCTGACCGAGGCCGAAGGACAGTTGCACGAACGGATACCGGGTGCGGTGATCATTGATGTGAACTTCCTCGAAGGACCCGAGATCGTATTCGACATGGTCGCCAACCTGCAATCTCAGGTAGGCTTGCGCGCTCCTGTACTCTTTCTGGCTGAGCGCAATGACATGGCGGCGCGACTGGAGGCCGCGCGCTCCGGAGGATCTGCGTATTTCAACAAACCTGTCGATAGTGATGAATTAATTAGCCTGCTGCAGGAACTGTTGCTGCCGCAAACCTCGGAAGGATACTACCGGGTGCTGATTGTCAACGACCGACCGACCGAAGCCTGGGAAATGGCGGGCGCGCTGGAGGAACAAGGCATTACGCCTCGCGTACTCATTCAACCCCTGCAAGTATTACAGGACATCCACCGCTTTCAGCCGGATCTATTGCTGATTGATCTCGATCTTAAGGAAGTGAGCGGCCCTGAACTGGCTAAAGTCATCGCTCAGTATCGAGATTGCGACGCCTTGCCGATCATACTGCTCTGCTTCCCTGCAGATGTCACCCATTATCTGATGAGTTTGGAAGTGCCCGGCGCCAGCCTGCTCACCAAACCCGTGCCGACGAATTACTTGTGCTGGGAGGTCAAGCAACGGTTGCGCCGGGCGCGCACGATGCGGGTCAAGTTGAGCTTGCTGAGCGACAACGATGTCGTCAGCGGTCTTTACAATCGCCGGCGTTTCATGATCCTCATGGAGCGGGAACTGGAGGCGGTGGGCCTGCGCCTGCAAAACTTGGCCGTAGTCTTTATCACGCTGGACAATTTACGCGCCATCCGTGACTCAGTGGGGGTAGCCATCGCCGATGAAGTCGTGGGACAAGCAGCAACCCGGTTGCGGCAGGTGCTGACCAATGAGCAACCGGCGGCGCGATTCAGCGACGCTATTTTCACGGTAATGGCGCCGAATCTGTTAGGCGAAGCCCCTCTCAAGCTGGCCCGCCGCATCCGCGATGCCCTGGAGACTGGCTTCTACAAAATCGGCGATCAGGCGCTGCTGTTAAAGACGAGCATTGGCATTGCCACCGCGCATGACCGTACCCAGGATCACATGATGCTAGTCCAGCGGGCAGACTCGGCCTCTGGACTGGCGCGGGAGGCGAAGGGCGAGCGCATTTATCTCCAGCATAATACCGCCGTGGCGAAGCACGACCATGAGATCTCTTCTCGGGCGCGGGTCATCGAGCAAGTACGCGAGATTGTTGACCATACATGGCTTTGGCTGGTTTTTCAGCCGGTCGTCAGTATGCGCGGCGATCTCAATCAACGGTATGAGGTATTACTACGCCTGCGCGACAGTCAGGGCCAGGAACTGGCGCCGGGTAGCGTGTTCGGCGTGGTGCACAATCACGAATTAGGTTTGGCCCTGGATCGCTGGGTTATTACCCAAACCTTGGAAATTCTCCAGCAGCGGCAAACAACAACAACTTTATTTATCAAAATCTTGCCGATTACTTTACAAGATAAAACCCTGAGTGCCTGGCTGCGCGAACAGTTGGAGGAAACCGGCGTTGAAGCGCAGCGTATTGTATTCGAGGTCGCTGAGTCGACGGCGGAACGCAGCTTGCGCGACATGTTTGCCTTCCTCAGCGGCATCAAGCTGCTGGGTTGCGGCTTTTGCCTGGATCGCTTTGGCCGAGGAGCGGATTCGTTGGGCCTGCTCAAAAATCTGGGCGCTGATTATGTCAAGCTGGATATGTACCTCGTTAATAACCTTGCTAAAGATGCCAAGAAACAGTCTCACCTCAAAGAGCTGGTGCACCATCTGGACTCATTGGGCGCCGCGACCATTGTTGGCGGCATCGAGGATGTACGGGCCATGCCGGTGTTGTGGTCACTGGGCGTCGATCTGATTCAGGGCTTTTTCCTCCAGCATCCTTATCGCGAGATGAACTACGATTTCGCCAACACCGGGTTTTAGCGATTGGCATTGAGCAGCGCTGCATATCCATCCCGATAACTGGGATAACGAAACCGAAAGCCGGTGGCGCGAAGCCGGGCATTGGAGCAGCGTTTGCTGGCTCGCAGGCGCGTCGCCGGGTCGCGACGGGTTTCAGCCCCTGGCTTTACGGGATGCT
>JAGRHK010000252.1 GCA_020444985.1 Candidatus Competibacteraceae bacterium | reverse complement strand
TTCGTTCAGTAGCTGTTCCAGAGGATCATCGGCCATTTGGGCGATAATCCTTTTCATGCGCTGTAGCGCCCAGAACAAATTGATAGCGGTCGGTCGGGATGCGGCGAGCCGATCCAGATCCTCTTCTAGAGAAATTTGCCAGCGCCCCCCTTTCCCGGTATAACCGGCGCGAGCGGCCAGTACTACGCCATAAGCTGCGGCAATGCCAATCGCCGGCGCGCCGCGCACCACCATGCAGCGAATCGCCTCGGCAACCTCGGCGGCGGTCGTCAGCCGCTGGTAGCAGGTTTCTTTGGGCAGTAACCGCTGGTCAAGCAATTCCAAAGCATCATCGCGCCAAACGAGGGCGCGAACGTGATCATAATCGTACGATATCATTGCGCCTCAACAGCCTTGATAGAGTCATTGATAAAGTCATTATCCGGGATCGACACGACGGACTTAAATCCGTTGTCAATAAAAAACATCTGAAATTTGTAGGCGGGCAGTAAAAAAATCCTTGCTAAAATACCAGGATAACGCGCAGAATAGCACCATTTATTCTCAGAACAACATTTTTTGCAATTCTGACACAATGTTGTATCATTACACCTCAAGACCGGCCGGCAAGCCATTCGCACTGGCAACCGCTCGGGTATACGGGTTGGGTGGATGATCGCGGTTAAGCCGACCCGGTCCCCGCGACCTAAAATTCTTGATGTGCCGTGTACTGAATTTTCAGCGCCTATTGGGAGAGTATACCGATGAAAGTAACCCTGCATAAGCTCAGCCTCGGTTTGGCTGCTTCGATGATGCTGTTCGCTGCATTGCCCGCGCACGCGATCAATAAGTATGGATGTATCTATGCCGTTGATCCTTACGATAAAATCGTCAAGGATCCCTATGGCAATTGCATCCGCACCCCCTTCTGGACCCCTGAGAAAAATGTTCCGGAATGTGGCGCGGTCGTTGTGGTCGAGCCGGCTGCTCCGGTGGTCGAAACCCTGACCTTGGGCGCTGACGCCTATTTTGACTTTGACAGAGCGACTATTAAGCCCGCTGGCCGCGCCAAGCTCGATCGTCTCTCAAGCGACCTGCGCCGGGTTGCTTCCGTCTCCTCAATCCTGATCGTCGGCCATACCGACAGCAAGGGTAGCGAAGAGTACAACTTCCGTCTGGGTCAGCGTCGCGCCGATTCTGTAGCCAACTATCTGGTTTCCAGAGGCGTGCCCGCCTCATTGATTAGCACCCAGAGCCGTGGCGAACTCGACCCCGTGGCGCCTAATACTCGCCCGAATGGCCGGGATAACCCACAAGGCCGCGCTCTGAACCGGCGGGTGGTGATCACTGTCACCGCACAGGAAAAGATCATTAGCCAGTAAGTTTCCGGCATTTTACCGCATGAATCGCGCCCCGGTTCGCCGGGGCGTTTTTTTGCGTCGCGTGGATTCATCGTTATAATCGGATTCCCCCGACCGGAGAATCGCGCAATGCCGCAAGCCGTCACTACCCTGCTCAACGCCCGCTGGATCGTCCCGGTCGAACCGGAAGGGCAAGTTCTCGAACACCATACCCTCGTTATTCACCAAGGCCGAATTCTGGCCATTCTGCCCCAGGCCGAAGCCGCGACCCGCTATGTCGCGGAAAATCATCTACGCTTCGATCAGCATGTGCTGATGCCCGGCCTGATCAATGCGCATACCCACGCCAGTATGACCCTGATGCGCGGTCTTGCGGATGACTTGCCTCTGATGCGCTGGTTGCAGGATCATATCTGGCCGGCGGAAATGCGCTGGGTGGATACCGACTTCGTCCGCGACGGGACGCGGCTGGCCATTGCCGAAATGCTGCGCGGCGGCGTAACCTGTTTCAACGATATGTATTTCTTTCCCGAAGCAACGGCCGCTGTCGCGCGCGAAGCTGGAATGCGCGCCTGCGTTGGACTGATCGCCCTGGATTTCCCCTCGGCCTACGCCCACAGTCTGGATGAATATCTGGACAAGGGACTGGCGCTGCATGAGGCCCTTGAATCGGAACCGTTGCTCCACACGGCTTTCGCACCACACGCCCCCTATACGGTTTCGGCGCCGGCGCTGGAGAAAATAGGTCAATTAGCGGCGGATCGGCATATTCCAGTGCATATCCATGTTCACGAAACCGCCGCTGAAGTCGCTCAATTCGTTGCCGAACAGGGTTGTCGGCCACTGGAGCGACTGGAACAACTGGGTTTGCTGTCTTCACGACTATTCGCCGTCCATCTGACCCAGGCCGAACCCGGCGAAATCGAGCGACTCGCGCAAGCGGGCGCCCATGTGGCGCATTGCCCGGAATCCAATCTCAAGCTGGCCAGCGGCTTCTGTCCCACCGCCCAACTGGATGCTGCGGGCGTTAATGTGGCGATCGGCACCGATGGCGCGGCCAGCAACAACGATCTCGACCTGTTTGGCGAATTGCGCACCGCCGCATTGCTCGGTAAAGGCATCGCGGGCGACGCAGCGGCGCTGCCCGCAGAAAGAGTGCTGCGCATGGCGACCCTCAATGGCGCGCGGGCGCTTGGGTTAGAGCGAGAAACCGGCTCTCTGAAGCCAGGCAAATCTGCGGATATCATTGCCGTCGATCTCGGCTTCCTGGAAACCGAACCGCTTTATCATCCTGTTTCGCAACTGGTTTACGCGACAGGACGCCACCAGGTCAGCGATGTCTGGGTCGCCGGCCGACAACTGTTAATCAACCGGCAATTGACGACTCTGGACACCGGGGAGATTATCGAACGAGCGCGCGGCTGGCGGGNTCGCATCGCCGCAACCGATCAGGCGTAAAATCCGGCCAGTAAGGGTCAAACCCGCCAGTAATCCTTCTTCAGCCAGTGGAACCGGACATGACAACCGCCAATCCAAATGTGGATTATCAGGAAATCGCCAAATTCGAGGAACTCGCCAGTCGCTGGTGGGATCCGGACAGCGAATTCAAGCCGCTGCACGACATCAACCCTCTGCGTCTGAATTATATTGACGAGCATGTTGGCGGCCTGGCCGGAAAGCGGGTGCTCGATGTCGGTTGCGGCGGCGGCATTCTGGCGGAAAGCATGGCGCTGCGCGGCGCCCAAGTGCTGGGCATCGACATGGGTGAAGCGCCCCTGGCGGTCGCGCAATTGCACCAACTGGAATCCGGCGCAGTCCTCGACTACCAGCGCATCACCGCCGAAGACCTGGCTGAAAAAGAATCCAGTGGCTTCGACGTAGTCACCTGCATGGAAATGCTGGAACATGTTCCCGAACCCGCATCGACCATTCACGCCTGCGCCCAATTAGTCAAACCGGATGGCCATCTGGTCTTTTCGACTATCAACCGTAATCCTAAATCCTACCTGTTCGTCATCATTGGCGTGGAATATGTGCTGCGCATGTTGCCCAAGGGCACACACGACTATCACAAATTCATTCGTCCCTCGGAACTGGACGGCTGGCTGCGGGAAGCCGACCTGACCCTGCGGAAAATAACGGGTTTGCATCATAACCCTTTGACTGGCCGTTACTGGCTCGGACCGGGCGTATCGGTCAACTATATGGTTCATTGCCGGCCGGCTACGATGGAATAGCACGCAGAGAATAGCGAGGCGATGGTTGAATAAACACGCTGATTTGCACGATCACAATGCGCCGCCAGCTTGTGTGCTGTTTGATTTGGATGGCACCCTGCTGGATACTGCGCCGGACCTGGCGGCGGCCCTGTATCGCCTCTGCCGCGAGCGCGGTATCCTCGAGCCGCCGTTTTCGGCCATTCGACCCACGGTCTCGCACGGTTCGCCTGGAATGCTCAAAGCCTGCTTTGGACTGACCTTTGAGGATCCTCTTTACGCCGACTGTAATCAGCG
>JAGRHK010000251.1 GCA_020444985.1 Candidatus Competibacteraceae bacterium | reverse complement strand
CAACAGGTTCTGATGGGCTTCGCGTATGAACTCGTCCATCGTGTAAGCCATGCTCGGTTCCTCCAAAACGTAGATTAAATACAATTCTTGCAACAGTTCCCGGGTGCCGGGATGCCGCCAGGGATCATGCTGGGCGCCATGCCGAATTCGATCCTGTTGGATGCTGAACAATTCCCAAGCGGCGTTGCGCGGGTGGCGGTCAATAGCGCTCAGGACAATCAAGCGCACCGGGTGGGTGCCCCAGAGGACGTCGAACATGCCCGGCCACGCCGTGGGGATCAATGTCACCTGCGCCGCCAGTCCCTGCGGAAACCGGGTGGCGACCGCGTACAGTTGGAAGTCGGCTTCCGGCGGCCACGGCGCGCCCCGACTCAAAAGTTTCCGATAGTTCACGTAATGCCCGATCAATTCGTCCAGCGCCCAGGCATCCAGCGCTTCATGTTGGGATTTATAAGTCAGCAAGTTATGGGCGCGCAAGCCCTCCAGGCCATCGGGCAGTGTCCCGCTAGGGAGTGAGCCGGTCGGTTCCTCAGCCGTCTGCTCGATGATCACCACATCCAGCAGTTGGCTTTGCAACGCCCGTTCCTTTTCCAGCTCCACCCGCCACGGGGTGGCGCGGAACACGTCGGTCAGGGTGATGCCGAACAGGCGATGCCATTGGCGAATGCGCTCGGGGGTCATCGGTTCCCCAGCGAAAGAGTTCGGCAGGGCGGCCGGGAAAAATGTTCAAGCAGCGAATCCATCCGCGTCTCCATGAAGAGAATGTCATCCACTCAAGAACAGCATCGCACAGCCACTGTTTCTGGCAAGTCCCGACCCGCACCGCTTTGCCGGGTCTGCGTCTGCGCGCTGCGGGTCGTCTGAAAACACCCCACGCTGTTCTCAGCGTCCTTCCGGGACGCCCGGAATGTTCCGCGTCCTCGATGGATGCGGGGGTCGATTCAGCGGTCACTCCAGCATTGCTTAGGTATCTGTCGACGACGAACCCACCGCGCCTAGAAAACATCGAGCGCTTGATCGGCGGGCGGAAGCTTTAGCGCCGACACCCGCGCAACCGCATTGTCCGCCAACCGTTCTAGAGCAGGGGCCGCTGGGGCCGCCGGTTCGGGTGTTGGCGTGGCCTCGGCCGCTGCGTCCGCTTTCGGTTTCTTCTCGAACACCTGAACGCGCGGGTCTTCCAGCCGGAATCCGCCGTCCACCGCTTCGCCCAACGTTCCGGTGATCGTCGCCACCCATTGCGGCCCGGTGGCTACCGCCTTCTTGAGCGTATTCCAGGGTTTCTTCTTCATCTCGACGATCACCGCGCGCCCGTCCGCCTGGACGGCAAACAGCCGTGTGCTGGGCACGGTCGGTTGCGCCGGGGGGGAGTTGATGGATTTTCAGGGTCACGTCAAGTTTGCCGGGAATGGCCATGGCGATCACTTTTTAATAGGGCTTATCGTTCCCAGACGCTTCAGGAGGATGTCAAGGAAAAGGCGGTGCTTCCCATGAAGCGTATTTTGTTGGTAATATCTGTCAAAAGATTATATATTCATATTTATGATGAATGAATATTTCTATAAAAGGTACAGTCATGGCAAATACAAGTCTAAGCCTCGGTGAACATTGGGAAATTTTCATAAAAAATGAAATCGCAAGCGGGCGCTATGGTTCGGCAAGCGAAGTGGTACGTGATGCGTTACGCGGCTTGGAAGTACGCAAAAGTAAGCTAGACGTTCTACGGGCGCATCTAGTACAAGGGGCAGAGCAGGCGGCAAAGGGTGAGTTCGTGAATGACTATTCCCTTACGAGCTTGTTATCCGAACTTGATCAGGATGCGTGATGTCCGATTTCAGGGTCACGCCACGGGCCAAAGAAGACCTGAAAAATATTGGCCACTACACGCTCAAGAAATGGGGCAGGAAGCAGCGCGATATTTATTTGATGGACCTTGATAAGCGGTTTACGTGGTTGGCCAGAAACCCGCATATAGGAAAACAGAGACCCGATGTGCAAGAGGGGTATTACTGTTTCCCGCAAGGATCGCACTTGGTTTTTTATCTGCTGCGCGAGAACGGGATAGACATTATCGGTATTCTTCATCAAAACATGGATGTTCAAAACTACTTCAATGGATAATGTGACCTCGCTGTGCTCACGTTCACCCGCGATTCCATGCGACGCGATGCACGGTAGAACGAGGGCCTGCAAAGCGGAGAATTCCATCGCAAGTGGCGAAGAAAGATGAACGGAAATTTTCCAGCCGTCAGTCAGCCGGCTCAAAAGACGCCTTAACCCCGTTTGGCCCCACGGGCTAAGCACATTGACCTTCTCGATTCGCCGAACCGACCCGTCTATATCCAGAATCAGCGCACCCCTGTCGTCTTTCGCCAGACGCGCACGGCGGGCCTGCGCTTGAGTGAGTGCGGCTGTACTGATCGGAAATAGCGCTTTCCTGTCAATAAGGATGAGGCGTACCGTTCGATACGGATCGTGATGGCTTGTCATCACCGTCATGGTCTGAATCACCGAATCTGCTAAACCCCGTCCCACCGGCGACCTCGCTCGCCCAACGCGGGCCGCCGGACCATCGATCACGCGGATCATGCCTGTGTCATGCCCGTGAAAAGCGCGGCCCGGAAGGTCCGCGCCAATCGAGCTGTTTAGATCCCGGCTTTGGGCGTGACGCGACCTTTGAGCGTCAATTGGGGATAACCCATGACCGGCGCCGTTGCTGTCACCGAGGTGACCGTCCGTTCTGGCATTGGGGCCGCTGGGGCTGCCGGTTCGGGCGCGGGCGCAGCCTCGGCCGCTGCATTCGCTTTCGGTTTCTTCTCGAACACCTGAACGCGTGGGTCTTCCAGCCGGAATCCGCCGTCCACCGCTTCGCCCAACGTTCCGGTGATCGTCGCCACCCATTGCGGCCCGGTGGCTGCCGCCTTTTTGAGCGCATTCCAGGGCTTCTTCTTCATCTCGACGATCACCGCGCGCCCGTCCGCCTGGACGGCAAACAGCCGTGTGTCGGGCGCGGTCGGTTGCGTCGGGGGGAGTTGATGGATTTTCAGGGTCACCTCAAGTTTGCCGGGAATGGCCATGGCGATCACTTCTTTTAACAGGGCTTGTCGTTCCGCCGGTGACCGCATGAGGGCAGTCGGGGATAAGGCGGGGTCTGGTGGCGGCCCGGCGGCGGTCTGCCGGAGTGTTTGAGCGTGGGCCTGCTGCTCGGGCGTCACCGCGCCCGCTGGTTGCCCGTCCAGCGCAGACCGGGGGCCACCGGCGGCCAGCGCCTTCTGATAAGAAAACGCCCGGGTGTAGGCGGTCAACGCGCGCCGGAGATCCTTGCGCGTCAGATCGGCCAGAGCCGGATGTGCGCCCACGGGGGCCAGCAGCTCCTCACGGATGCCGACTTTGAGCGGCTTGGACGTCTGGCGATTGAAGGCCGCTGGAAATGCTTCGCACAACGGATGCATGAGGGCTTTTACATCCTTGGGCATTCTCGAACCTCTGGGTATCGTATGATGATGATCTTGATCCAGTCTCGCACGGTTTGGGTGGGGGCAAGCGCTAGCGAGAAACATCGGCCCGCGCACGCATGCGCTCCAACAATGCCGCGCCCGTCGCGCATAGGATGATCCACTCGCCGATTTGGGTCAGTTGCTCCGGGTCGGTCACGCGCTCCAGGAGTGGCGTCAAAGCGGTGGCGATTTCTGCGCCAAAGCGCAGGTGCGCCTGCCGAAGCAACGTTGAACGCTCGTTTTGGAGTCCTTTCTCCAATCCTTTCTCTAGTCCTTCGGCAAGCCCTTCCGTCCGGCCTTCAGCCCGCCCTTCAGCCAATCCTTCGGCGCGCCACTCCTGTTGCCATTGTTGTACCCGTTG
>JAGRHK010000250.1 GCA_020444985.1 Candidatus Competibacteraceae bacterium | reverse complement strand
TTCATCATGTCGCCGGTCTTTGATCGTATGAATGACCAAGCGCTGGTTCCCTATCTGAATGAGACCTTGAGCTTCGAGGAGGCTGTGCAAGCCGCTCGACAACCCTTGCAAGCGTTCATGCTGGCGCAGACCCGGGAAAGCGATCTGGCATTGTTCACGCAATTGTCCGGACGGACTTCTCTGGAATCCCCAGATCAAGTGCCATTTGCGCTACTCGTGCCCGCTTATATTACCAGCGAACTCAAAACCGCTTTTCAGATTGGTTTCATGCTGTTCATGCCGTTCCTGATTATCGATCTGGTGGTCGCCAGCGTATTGATGTCGATGGGCATGATGATGCTGTCGCCCATGATGATTTCCTTTCCTTTCAAGTTGATGTTATTCGTGCTGGTGGACGGTTGGGGATTGATCATGCACACGCTGGCCTCCAGCTTCTATATGCCCTGAACCTCTTTGGAGATTGCCATGACCCCGGAAACGATTATCACCCTTGGTCAGCGTGGCCTGGAATTGGCCATCATCGTCTCGGCGCCCATGCTATTAACGGGATTGGTCGTCGGCGTCCTGATTAGCATGTTCATGGCCGCGACGCAGATTAATGAAATGACCTTGACCTTCGTGCCCAAGCTGTTGGCGGTTGCAGCCGTGCTGCTGTTGACGGGTTCCTGGATGGTTGAGCTGATGGTCGATTTTACAGAGACCCTGTTCAAGGATATTCCGAACCTGATTGGCTAGACCATGCAAATCAGCAGCGCTGAAATTGCTGCCTGGGTCGGAACATTCCTATGGCCGTTGACTCGGGTCGCTGCGTTGGTCATCGCCGCGCCGGTCTTGGGTTCGCGGGTCACCCCACACCGGGTGCGCTTGATGCTGGCGCTGGCGTTGACTTGGGCGATTCTGCCGTTTGTGCCGCCGATACCGCTGGTCGAGCCGCTCAGTCCAACCGGCTTGCTGATGACTGCTCAACAAGTGCTGATTGGACTGAGCATGGGGTTTTTACTCCGGTTGGTCTTCGGCGCCCTGGAATTGGGCGGCCAAGTCGTTGCGACCCAAGTGGGTCTGGGTTTCGCCAGCCTGGTCGATCCACAGAGCGGCGCGCAAGGACCGTTGTTGAGTCAATTCTATACTTTGCTGGGTACGCTCGTATTTCTAGGACTTAACGGTCATTTGATACTCATCCAACTGTTAGTGGACAGTTTCACCTTGTTGCCTGTCGCACCCACGGGCGCTGACCGCGACTGGCTATGGATCCTGGTCAACTGGGCCAGCCAAATGTTCGCCGGCGCCGTGCTGGTCGCGCTGCCGGCGATCGTGTCGCTATTGGTGGTGAACCTGGCGTTCGGCGTCATGGTGCGCGCTGCGCCGCAGCTTAATATTTTCGCAGTTGGCTTTCCGATTACCCTGGTGCTTGGATTGCTGATTATTCTCTACAGCCTGCCCAATCTAATGCACCAACTCAATCATCTATTCGCAGAAGCATTTCGCAGCATCGGACATCTAGCGGGAGGAAACAGCTAATGGCCGAAAATCAAGACGGTCAGGAAAAAACCGAAGAAGCGACGCCTCGACGTCGCCAGGAAGCGTCAGAAAAAGGACAAGTCGCCCGCTCCCGCGAGTTGACCACGCTGATGTCGCTGCTCGTTGCTGCCGGTGGTTTGCTGATTCTGGGTCCGAGTCTTATCGAGGGGCTGGCTGCGCAGATGCGCGCTGGCTTGGCGCTGGACGTGAAAAAAATCACGGATCCCGGACAAATTCTCGAAGCGCTCGGTCAGTTGTTTGCGGACTTGCTGCTCCTGTTAGCGCCCTTTCTCAGCCTGATGATGCTCGTTGCGCTATTCGCCCCACTGGCTTTGGGTGGCTGGACATTCAGTCTTAATTTCAAGGGCATTCACCCTATCAAAGGACTGGCCAAGCTATTTTCCTGGAATTCGCTGATGGAATTGACCAAGGCGCTCATCAAATTTCTGGTGATCGGCGGCGCGGCGGTATTTCTGCTCTGGCATGATCAGGCTGAATTACTCCATCTAGGTCGTGAACCTCTGCAACCGGCGCTGGCTCACGCCGCCCACATTCTCGGTTGGACCTTCCTGATCCTGAGTCTGCCAATGGTGCTCATCGCTGGCGTGGATGTGCCGTTCCAGATTTTCAACTATCTGCGTAACCTGCGCATGACCCACCAAGAGGTGCGCGATGAAATGAAGGATACGGAGGGCAAGCCCGAGGTCAAGGCGCGCGTTCGCCGTCTGCAACAGGAATTCGCGCAGCGACGGATGATGGAAAAGGTGCCGACTGCCGATGTGGTCGTCACCAACCCCAGCCATTACGCCGTGGCGATGGCATATAAACAGGCGACCATGGCGGCCCCGGTCATTGTCGCCATGGGCATTGAACAAACCGCCTTGCGTATCCGCGAACTCGCGGTTCAGCATCGCGTGCCGCTGGTGCAGTCGCCGTTATTGGCGCGCGCCTTGTACTACAACGGCAAGCTGGATAAACCAATTCCTAACCCACTGTACCGCGCGGTTGCCCAAATACTGGCTTATCTCTATCGCCTGCGCCAGGAGGCGCCTTTTAACCGGGATCCGATCATCATGGAGGATGTGCCAGTGCCGCCTGAGCTACGAACCGAATAATGAGGAAAGGCTAATGAGTCTAGCGGCAACGCTTGGCGGCATGACCCGTTCCGGTCTGGGCGCGCCCGCGTTGATGATGATCATCCTGGCGATGGTGGTCATTCCGCTACCGCCATTTGCGCTGGATGTATTTTTTACCTTCAACATCGCCTTGGCGCTGGTGGTGTTGTTGGCGAGCATCTACAGTGAACGCCCTCTGGATTTCACCGCATTCCCGACCATATTGCTGATTGCCACCCTGTTACGGTTGGCGCTCAACATCGCCTCGACCCGAGTCGTCTTGCTGAATGGTCACGCCGGAGAAGACGCCGCAGGTAAGGTTATTGAAGCTTTTGGGCAATTCGTGATCGGCGGTAATTTCGCGGTCGGTATTGTGGTGTTTGCCATTCTGACGATTATCAACTTCGTCGTGGTCACCAAAGGCGCCGGTCGGGTATCAGAAGTCAGCGCCCGCTTTACCCTGGATGCCATGCCCGGCAAACAGATGTCAATCGATGCCGACCTCAATGCCGGCGTCATCGATCAGGCCGAAGCGAAAGTTCGGCGATCCGAGGTCGTGCAGGAAGCGGATTTCTATGGCTCGATGGATGGGGCCAGCAAATTCGTGCGGGGCGATGCGATCGCTGGGTTACTCATCACGTTCATTAATATGCTGGGGGGCATCGCCATCGGTACGCTGCAACACCAGTTATCGATGCGTGAAGCCGCGCAGTTTTACATCCTGCTCACCATTGGCGACGGCCTGGTCGCCCAAATTCCTTCATTATTGCTCTCCACGGCAACCGCCATTATCGTTACCCGCGCCTCTGGCTCCCAGGACATGGGACAGCAGGTGACCCGGCAACTGTTTGGCAAACCTCAATCCCTGGCGGTGACTGCAGGTGTTATCGGTCTGCTGGGACTCATTCCGGGTATGCCCAACTTGGTGTTCCTCAGCTTGGCCGCTGGAGCGGGCTACCTGGCGTGGCGCATTCACCAACGGCAATCCGCTGCTGCGCAACTTCCCGCTGCCGAAGGTGGCGCGCCGATCGAACCGGGCCTGGCTGAAAGCGCAGAAACCCGCGAGGTGGGCTGGGATGATGTACCGCCGCTGGATACGATTGGCATGGAAGTCGGCTATCGGCTGATTACCTTGGTTGATCGTAACCAGAATGGCCAACTGCTGGCCCGAATCAAGGGCGTCAGGAAGAAACTGTCACAGGAGCTGGGTTTTTTGATCCCTCCCG
>JAGRHK010000024.1 GCA_020444985.1 Candidatus Competibacteraceae bacterium | reverse complement strand
CCATTCCTCCTAGGACGGATCTCGAAAGTCAGGTGCTGGAACGCTTGATTCTGTCCCAACTGGAATTGCGCACCGCCGAACGCAACGGGATCACGGTCGATGACGCTACTCTGAATACCGCGATTGATAATCTGGCCCGACGCAATAACATGAGTCTGGCTCAATTACAGCAAACGGTCGAAAAGGATGGCAACCGTTTCGCCAAATTCCGCGATGACGTGCGCCGGGAGTTGATGACTGCTCGATTACGACAAAAAGTTGTGGACAGCCAGATTCAGATTTCCGATCAGGACGTAGAAAGTGTGCAAACCCAATTGGCTGGGCAAGTGAATCCAATGAGTGGCGGTGGCGGTGGCGACGCTGAATATCACATTGCCCAGATTCTGATCGCCGTGCCGGAAGAAGCTTCGCCAGAACAGATCGCAACCGCCAAACGCCAGGCGGAAGATATCCTGGCGCGACTAACGCAGGGTGAGGATTTTGGGCGACTGGCCGCCGGCGTTTCCGCCGGTCAGCAAGCTCTGGAAGGGGGCGATCTAGGTTGGCGACGCGCCGATCAATTGCCAACCTTGTTTACCGATGCCGTATTCAAATTGCAGCCGGGTCAGTTCAGTGCGCTGATTCGCAGTCCAAGCGGGTTTCACATCGTCAAACTTTTGGATGTGCGGGGGGGCGGTGGCGCACGCCCGAATGCTCAGGCCTCAACCGGTAATATGGATCGCGACCGGGTGCGTGAGGTGTTGTTTCGGCGGCGTTCCGACGAAGAATGGGAGCAATGGCTGCGTCGGTTACGCGATGAAGCCTATGTGGAAATTCGCCTGCAATCGACGCCGCCTACGGCTGCCGCCGCAACTCCGTGAGCGTCGCCTCCCGGCATGCGCCGCGCAAACGCTTTGGGCAACATTTTCTGCATGATCCCAGCATTATCGCGCGCATTATCGCAGTGATTCATCCCAAGCCCGGCGAATGTCTGGTAGAAATCGGCCCTGGCTTGGGCGCGCTGACTCGACCGTTGTTGCAAGCGATGGGTGAACTGGATGTCGTGGAACTGGATCGCGATCTGCTGGAACCTTTGCGATCGCGCTGCGCTAACTTGGGCGTGCTGCGCATCCATCAGGCTGATGCCCTGGCATTCAATTTCGCGGCGTTGCGCGGCAAGGGTCCTCGCTTACGCGTTGCCGGCAATCTGCCGTACAACATCTCCACGCCGTTGCTGTTCCATTTGCTAACGCAAGCTGAACATCTGCATGATTTGCACTTTATGTTGCAACAGGAAGTCGTGGAGCGCATGGCGGCCAGTCCCGGCGACCCGGCTTATGGCCGGTTGTCTGTGATGTTGCAATACCGTTGTCGAGTGGAATTCCTGTTTACGGTCGGACCGGAGGCATTCCGTCCACCGCCCAGGGTTCGTTCCGCCGTCGTTCGTCTGGTTCCACGTGAAACATTGCCGGTTGTCGTGCAGGACGAACGACGTTTTGCCGCATTAGTGCGTCAAGCTTTTTCTCAGCGGCGCAAAACCCTGCGCAACAGTCTTGACGGATTGCTGAACGCTGCGCACATTGAAGCTGCGGGCGTCGATCCAGGCGCTCGCCCCGAGACCCTCGATTTGGTAGCGTTTGCGACATTAAGCAACGTCTTACCTACCCAGACCGACAGTCATTAATTAACGGGCCGATACGTAAGCATCGGAATGTGGTCTTGGGATAAAGCGGTCGATTAAGTAAGTTCAAGATCGTTGAATCTTGAATCGTCTGACCCCTGGTAGCCCCAGAACGCGCATCAAGCGCTCGACCGTGCAACGCGCCATGACAAACCCTTCGCGTTGGATCTACCGCCAGACTTTCCGGGTACCGAGACCGGGAAATTCTCGGCAAAGACCCGCCGAATTTCCCGGTTGAGGGCGTCGTCCCATTCCACGCCGCTGGAAAAAAGCGCAAACCGATCCGATCATTGGATTTTTAGAAAACGCGCTCGCAGCGCCGTTTCCCGGTTCACCTGCGGTCTACGGAAACTCGAAAGGCGAATGCAGAGGGGACTTCTCTGCCTCCCTTTCTACCCAATCGGCCCCGCGATGAGGAACTGACCGATGGTAAGATCGTTCGGTTGCAAACAGGGTAGAAGACTGACGACCGTAGAATATTACAAAAAAATGATGGAGTCCGCTGAGAAACCCGGGCAGTTACTGTAGACTTCATGACTTGAATTGAACCTTACACATTAGAAAAACCACTGTTGAGTAAATCGAAAGGAGGCCTTAATGGTCAGCTATACGACCGAATCCATCCGTAATATTGCCCTGGTCGGGCATGGTGCGGCAGGAAAAACGACCCTGGTGGAATCCATTCTCCATCAATCAGGCAAGCTTGCCGCCCTCGGTTCGGTGGAAAAGGGCAACACGGTTTGCGACTTTGATCCACAGGAAAAAGCCCATCAACACTCCCTGGATGCCGCGCTGGTCAACTTTGACTATCAGGACATGCATATCAATCTGATTGACACGCCCGGATTCCCGGACTTTCTCGGCCAGGCGATTGCCGTGTTGCCAGCGGTGGAAACCGTGGCGGTGGTTATCAACGCACAGACCGGAATCGAAGCCGTCACTCAGCGTATGATGGAGCGCGCGGCGGAACGCCGGCAATGCCGGATGATTATTGTCAATAAAATCGATGCGGAAAACCTCGATCTTCCTGGCTTGGTGGAACAAATTCAGGAAATTTTTGGCCGTGAATGCCTGCCGATTAACCTGCCTGCTAATGGCGGCGCCAGCGTCGTAGACTGTTTCTTCAATCCCGCCGGGGACAGCGATTTTTCCAGCGTTGCCGCGACACACTCGGCTCTGATCGATCAAGTCGTCGAGATGGATGAAGATCTTATGGCGCTGTATTTGGAACAGGGCGAGGATCTACAAGCCGAGCAGCTACACGAACCCTTCGAAAAAGCGCTGCGCGAAGGCCATTTGATGCCGATCTGCTTTGTTTCCGCCCGCACCGGCGCAGGCGTGAAAGAACTGCTGGACGTTTTTGTCAAGTTATTGCCAAGTCCTTTGGAGGGCAACCCCGAGCCATTCCTCAAGGGTGAGGGCGAGGCGCTTGAAGAGCTGCGCGCTAGCCCTGATCCACAACAACATGTCGTCGCACATGTCTTCAAGGTGATGATTGATCCGTTTGTCGGCAAGCTCGGCATTTTCCGCATCCATCAGGGTACGATTACCAAGGACAGTCAATTATTGATTGGCGACGGACGCAAGCCATTCAAGGTGAGTCATTTATTCCAGATTCATGGCAAGGAACATCCTGAGATAACGATGGGCATTCCTGGCGATCTCTGCGCCGTCGCTAAAGTAGATGATATTCACCGTGATGTCGTGTTACACGATTCCCATGAGGAAGATCAGATCCATCTGCGGCCACTCCGTTTCCTCACGCCGTTGTTTGGATTAGCCATCCGCGCTGCAACCCGAGGCGATGAGCAGAAATTATCCGACACGGTGAATAAACTGCTGGAGGAAGATCCATGCCTGACGATCGAACATAACACGCATACCAAGGAAACCGTGTTGCGTGGACTGAGCGACCTGCATTTGCGCATTACCCTGGAAAAGATGCAGCAACGCTATAATCTGCAAGTTGAGACCAAGCCGCCCAAGATCGCTTACAAGGAAACCGTCAGCCAGAATGCCGAAGGTCATCACCGCCATAAAAAGCAGACGGGCGGGGCGGGCCAATTTGGCGAAGTGTTCATGCGCATTGAACCGCTACCTCGGGATGCCGGCTTCGAATTTGTCAGCGAGGTTGTCGGCGGCACCATTCCGACCTCATTCCTGCCAGCGGTGGAAAAAGGCGTGCGCGAGGCTTTGCAGGAGGGCGCAATCGCTGGCTATCCGATGCAGGACGTGCGCGCCATTGCTTACGATGGTAAATACCACCCGGTGGATTCCAAGGAAATTGCCTTTATCACCGCCGGACGCGAAGCCTTTCTGGACGCAGTGAGTAAAGCCCGACCGATTATCCTGGAACCGATTGTCAATCTCGAAGTGCGCGCGCCGGGGGATTGTGTGGGCGCTATCACGGGCGATCTGTCCAGCCGTCGCGGCCGCATTGCCGGCACCGATGCGGGGCCGCGCGGCATGAGTATTATCAAGGCCCAGGCGCCGTTGGCCGAACTGGATGGCTATGAGTCGCAACTGAAATCGATGACCGGTGGCCACGGTTCCTACGATGTTGAATTGAGCCATTACGACCCCGTACCCAGCGACATTCAACACAAACTGCAATCGGCTCATCAGAAGCAGCAGGAAGGTTGATCGCTGCTTCGCCAGCCGCTGGTCTCGCTCAGTAATCCTTCAATTCCTCCCCTCCCCTCTCCGCTCCCCAAACGGGCGAGAGGGGTTAACGAGGCCTCCTTGGCTTGCGTTCTAAAATCCTTGTGTTATGCTCGGTTATAAGAATTGTACAAAAAATTCCAGCCGTGTTCTCAACAGTGCCCAGAATTTTGTATAATTTTTTGTTGGAAAGTTGTACAAGGATTAGATATTCAATCAGCATGGTCGGGGGTTAGTCATGCGTAATTTTTTTGATTATCTTGGAAATTTTGGTTTTTACCTGTTACCTGTCTCACTGCTGACGTTATGCAGCGCGCTGCTGATCGCCCTGTTCTACTCTCCTGTTGCTCCAATCCAGCCAACGACGGCTACGGCTGTTCCCGCTATTTCCGCTGAAGAATATTGGCGCGCGCATACTGAAGAAATGATCTTCCTGCTATTAAGCGACGCTCTGCGACAGGCCCAGGCAATGCAGGAAACCCAGGCGCGGACGCTGATGTATCATCGGCCTTTTCGGGAAACGCCGAGCGCCTTGCAAACAGCGCCACTGCTTTTTAAGCATGATGCCCCGCGCCCGATGGTCATCCGGTTGTAACCGCCCGACTGCTTCAGTACCCTATTTTCACTCTAAACGAATAAACGCTGGATTCAGGATTCTAATTTTGCCCTTAAAGCTTAAAATTCAAGATCCTGTACGATAACCAACCTGTTGATTATAGGAGCCTGCTTGTGGGCAATAGACCCATCATATTGCCTGCAAGCAGGTTCTTAAATGGATTTCTCAACCGTCTCTAAAATTTAAAACACCCATGCTTCTTCATGCCTCTACTCAATGTTGATCACCTTTCCATCGCGTTCGGCGCGGGAAAATTGTTGGATGACGCCAGTTTCCAACTGGATGCGGGTGAGCGCGTCTGCTTGATTGGCCGCAATGGCGCAGGCAAGACAACTTTGTTGCGCTTGCTGGCGGGTGATTTGCACCCCGACAGCGGCGAACTTTGGCGTCAACCCGGCCTGCGGGTCGCTACCCTGGCGCAGGAGTTGCCGACAGATGCTACGGCCACGGCCTTTGAAATCGTTGCCGGCGGATTGGCGGGGCTGGGAGAATTGCTGGCTGAATATCATGAGGCGGCGGTGCGACTGGCGCACGATGCAACTTCCGAACAATTACAGCGGGTGGAGCGCCTGCAGCATGAACTGGAAGCGCGCGACGGCTGGCGTTGGCAGCAGCGGGTAGAGACGGTGATGACTCGCCTGCAATTGCCTGCGGATACGGCCCTGGCGGAACTGTCGGGCGGTTGGCGACGTCGGGTGCTGCTGGGGCGGGCGCTCGTCAGCGAACCCGAAGTGTTACTGCTGGATGAACCCACCAACCATCTCGATCTGGAAACCATCCAGTGGCTGGAAGAGGAGTTGCTGGAATTTCGCGGCGGCCTGCTCTTTGTGACCCATGATCGCGCACTATTGCAACGGCTGGCGACCCGATTGCTGGAGCTGGATCGCGGCGCGCTAACGTCCTGGCCAGGCGATTATGCCGCCTTTATCCAGAAAAAAGCGGATCTGCTGGATATCGAAACCCGGCGCAACGCCAAATTCGACAAGAATCTGGCGCAAGAAGAAACCTGGATTCGCCAAGGCATCAAGGCGCGACGGACTCGTAATGAAGGGCGCGTGCGAGCGCTGCTGGCTCTGCGCGAGGAACGCCTGCAGCGGCGTGAGCGTACCGGCAAAGCCCGTTTCGAATTGGAACAGGCGGAAACTTCCGGCAAGTTGGTGATTGAGGCGAAAGATCTCCGCTATGCCTGGCAGGTAACACCGCTGATTCGTGATTTTTCAGTGCAGATCATGCGCGGCGACCGCATCGGCCTGATCGGCCCGAACGGCTCCGGCAAAACAACCCTGTTGAATCTGCTATTGGGTCGCTTGACGCCGAATGCAGGGCAAATTCGACTGGGGACCAAACTGGAAATTGCCTGGTTTGATCAGTTGCGCGAACGCCTGGATCCCGAACAAACGGTGTTGGATATCGTTGCCGAAGGTCGGGAGACCGTGACGATCAATGGACGCAGTCGGCACATCATCGGTTATCTTGGCGATTTCCTGTTCACGGCGCAGCGTGCGCGCTCACCAGTGAAATCCCTGTCTGGCGGCGAGCGTAATCGCCTGTTGTTGGCGCGATTATTCAGTCAGCCGGCCAACCTGCTGGTGATGGATGAACCCACGAACGATCTGGATTTGGAAACACTGGAGTTGCTGGAAGAACTGCTGCTGGATTACCACGGCACACTATTACTGGTCAGTCATGATCGCGCGTTCCTGGATAATGTGGTCACGAGTTGCCTGGTGTTTGAAGGCGAAGGGAAAGTAGGCGAATATGTTGGTGGTTACAGCGACTGGCTGCACCAGCGACCCATCCTGAAACCCGCACCGGTCGCCAAGCCGACTAAACTCGCTAAGCCCGCGCCATCGCCGGTGCCGAGACCGGCTCGACCCGGCAAACTCAGCTATAACGCGCGCCGGGAACTGGAACAGTTACCCATGCGCATCGAAGAACTGGAGCAACGCCAGCAGGAATTGCAGTTATTAACTGCGGATCCGGCGTTTTACAAGCAGCCGCCGGAAGCCGTGACCCAACGTCTGGAAGAGTTGCGAGCGCTGGAGGCGGAATTGGGAACAGCGTATGAACGCTGGGCTGAGTTGGAGGAAACATAAGCATTCATCAGGGCAGGAAATAAGCGTAGCATCGCCTTGCCGCGTTTCTTGGCCTGATAACATGGCGGTATATGTCTTTCTTTAAATTTGATCAGCCACGCATGACGCCATCCGGATCGCTGATGGCCGCTCGCCAACCCGGAATCAAGGTGGCCACGATGTAAGGCAGCACGGTCACCGCCAGCAAGACCAGCATTTGTTGCAGATCCACGATCGGCGTTAATTGAAATTCGGGATACAGCACGGCCCAGCCTTTCAACACCGGCGCGAACAGGCGCACGCCACCGTAGAGGACTTGCCAGTAGGCCAGAACATAGCCGGAGAGAAAAGCGGCTGTCGAGAGCAATGCGCCTTCCCACAACTTCATGGTTAGAATATCGCCGGTTTCCCAACCAATCGCCTTGAGAATGCCAATCTCACGCTTTTCCTCGGCGCTCAACCCAGCAGCCTTGTCCCAAGCCAAAATCATGAACGCCAGCAATAAAGAACTCAGCGCGACAGAAACCATACCCTCCCGCCAGTTGAACACGGCATCATAGGTGCGCAGGATCTCGGCGCGCAGGATCGGCCGACTGTCAGGGAACGCCAAGGCGATTTTGCGTGCAACTGTCGGTGCTTCCCGAGGATTGCGTACGGTCAGCACGGCGTCCGTGTAAACATTCGGCGGGAGCTGAAACAATTGCCGGTAACTCGCTTCGGACAGCAGCAGCAGGTCAGCACTGAGTAATTCCGAGGCTGTATTCAATTCTCCGATGATTTTCAGCGGCAACGGTTGACCGGCTGCGGTGCGCAGGCTGAGGTAATCGCCAATGCCGATTTGGCGGATGCGCGCCAATGCGGCGCCAATCAGGATTTCATTCGTCGCCAGCCTTCGTTCCGGCGCCGCCATCAATGTGTAATTGGCCTTGACCGCAGAATCGTAGTAATACCCCCACAAACGCCCTTGTACGGAACTGACCCCGCGAATCCGTTGCAAAGGTTCCAGCCAGCTTCCCGGCAGCAGATCGTGGCGACCCGCGACCTGTTTTTGCACGATCACTTCCGGCGCATCCTGAAGTAACAAGGCGGCTTCCCGCCGCAGGCCCTGACTGAGCAGCAGCACCGAGCTGAACAGAAAGACCAGCAGCGTGTACACCAGCAGCAGGCCCAGATTACGAGTCTTGCGCCGCAACAAGGCTGCCAGCGCATAATCGATCAGGTATTTATGGCGTTCAATAGAGGCGCGCATATTCCAGGAACCGTATCAGAGGGTACTTGACTTGTCTGAAACCAGAAATCGGACTTGTGTTGTGAATCGTCGCCTGTTGTTTTCGTGGGCTGGATAACCTGTGGACAACGGGCAAAAAAAAGAGCGAGGCGATTGGCCCAACCCTTTACTTTTTCTGATGCCGGAAAGAGGAATCGAACCTCCGACCTGCTAATTACGAATCAGCTGCTCTACCGACTGAGCTATTCCGGCAATTTTTAAAGCGCGCATGATAGCTTGTTGAGCGCCCTAAGCACAAGAGCAGCTTTCATCCACGACCGAGGCAAACTTGCTCTCAAGCTTCTTTGAGGAACTGGCGGATCACTGGGAGATGGCGGCGGCTCACCTCCAAACGGTCAGGGATATCGTGAAAAACCAGCGCCATGCCGCCATCCACAGACTTTTCCAATCCAGCGATATGGATCGCTACTGCCAATGCATTGCGATGAACTCGCACGACCCGTGCACCCAGTTCCTGTTCAATGTTTTTTAATGATTCTTCGACCAATACCTCACCGTGGCGATAGCGCACTGTGACATACTTCTGATCCGCCTGAAAATAGAACACTTCCGCCAGTGGGATCAGTTCCAGACGCTGACCGATCCGAGCCCGAATATGCGCGCGTCCGCTATCTGCCGCCTGATCCGCCGCCAACCGGCTTAACTGCGCGCGATTGATGCGGCCAGCGCTGATCAATGCCTGCTCCAACCGCTCCAGCCGCACCGGTTTCAACAAATACGCAACGGCCTGAGCATCGAAAGCTTCCAGCGCATAATCGCCATGCGCCGTTATGAACACCACAGCAGGGGGCTGTTCCATGGCCGCCAACCGACGCGCGGTTTCGATACCATCAAGTCCCGGCATCTGAATATCCAGCAACACGACATCAGGATTGAGCTGTTGCGCCAAGCGTAGGGCATCCGCGCCTGCACCCGCTTCGCCACAACACTCATGGTCCGGCAGGCGACTCAACAATTCGCGCAACCGGTTGCGCGCCGGAAGTTCATCATCAACGATCAAAACCCGCATGGCAGACCGCTAATCTGTATTTTTTAATAAATATTTTCATCAACAAATCATTAATCACATCAACATACCCCTCATTCCCGCAACGGAATCATGAAAGTAACCTGATAATAACCTGCAGATTCCACAATCTTCAGGGGAGGCATCCGGGGATAAGCCAACCCCAAGCGTTGGCGAATGTTGTCTTGAGCGATACGCTGGCCCGACTCACCATCGATGAGCGGACAAGGATTAATCAGAGTAAAACATAATCGGTCGGAGCGCCTATCGATACCCAACGTCAGCGTTCCCCCTTCCGGGAACTGCTGAAGACCATGACGAATCGCGTTTTCGACCAGCGGTTGCAATACCAGTGGCGGTAAGAGCGTATCGAGCGGCAAATTCTCGGCTAACCGCCAGTCCACTCTCAAGCGATCCCCCATGCGCAGGCGTTCAATCGCCAGATAACGGCGCGTCAATTCCAATTCATCGGCCAGGGAAATCGAGTTACGACTGGTCAGCGCCGAGCGTAACAAATCTGCGAGGTCCAACACGGCCTGTTCAGCCTGCTCGGGTTGATCAGGAATCAGGCTGGCAATGGTATTCAGCGTGTTAAACAGGAAATGGGGATGAATGCGCGCCTGCAAAGCACGCAGCCGGGCGTGAGATTCCGCTTTAATTTGCCATTGCCACTGGCGATGAATATAAAAATAGCGCAAAGCAATCAAAGTGATAATACCGGAAATCGCCAGATTGCGTACGATGAAAGTCAGCGAGGGGATGGCCCATTCCGACGACGGGGCCAGCAATCCGCCGCCGACCAGCGAAAAACTCAGCGTAACCAGTTGCGTGAGACCGAGGACGGCCATCGTCGTCGCAACTGGCCGTAGTCGGTCAAGCCAGCGCCGGCACAAACACAGAACCGCAGCGGCGCCCAGCACCATCCATTGCACAAACAGGGAAATTAGCGCCAAGCGATTCCAGATGTCACCGAGTCGGTCGGCTTCGCTCAACGCCAGCACCAGCGCGAACAGTTCGGCCAGCAACACCGTTAGGAAAACCGTCGGGTTAGCACAAAAATTAGGCAGAAAACCCGCATCCTGCAAGCGTTTGCTTCTCTTCATCGCCAACCAGCGCGAGGCTGAAGGAAAAGGCATTGCGCTCAAATGTCCAGATTCAACACATCCAGAGCATTCCGTTCAATAAAATCCCGACGCGGCTCCACCTGATCGCCCATCAGGGTCGTGAACACCTCATCAGCCGCTACGGCGTCCTCGATGCGCACTTGCAACAAGCGGCGGGTTTCCGGGTTCATGGTCGTTTCCCAAAGCTGATCCGGGTTCATTTCCCCCAACCCCTTATAGCGCTGGATATGTTGCCCACGCTTGGCTTCCTCAAGCAGCCAGTCCATAACCGCACGGAAATGACTGACCGGTTGCGCCCGTTCGCCGCGCCGCACCTCGGCACCTTCCTGTGCAAAAAAACCGGCTAATCCAGCGCCGAACTGCGTCAGGGCGGCGTATTCCAGGGAAGCAAAAAACTCCGCTGTCAAACGCACTTGTCGAACCATGCTATGCGCGCGGCGAATGATGAGAATGCTGTAGTCAGCACCATTTTCACGCGGTTCAACGAC
>JAGRHK010000249.1 GCA_020444985.1 Candidatus Competibacteraceae bacterium | reverse complement strand
GGTTCTCGACGCTGGTCGCGCGTTTGGCGTCGGCGTGCAGCAAATCAGCCAGTCGATCCGCTTCGCGCAGGGCGGACTCAAAGACCTCCGGTAAGGTTTGCTCCAACGCAGAGAACGCCACTGGCTCGTCAGAACCGTCTTTGTATTCAACATAATTCTTGCGGATGCGCTGCCAACTGGCGTCGCGGTGCTGGCGAGCCTGACGCACTTGCTCATGCGTGACAATTTCGCCAGCAGCGGCCAGTCCACGCAGTTCCCGTTCCCGTTCTCCCAAATCGCGCTGCAGAATGCGATCCTGCTCCTTGAGCAAGCGTTCATGTTCAGCCCACTGGCGATAGCGGTCGCCCAGTTCGTTGACCGTCGTCAGCAGCGGGACGCGCAAGGTCATCAGTTCATCAAGCGGACCATTCCATAAAGCGGTTGCTTCACGAGCCAACGTGGTTTCCAGTTCGGTAATTTCCCGTTCCCGTTGCGCTTGCTGGTTGGTCAAGTCGCCTTGGCCAGTGACCTGTTCGCGGGCCGTCTCCAGACGTTCAAACGGCAGGACTGCCGGTTGCGTCGCCAGCGCCTGATGCAACTGCTGGAGCGCTCCACGCAGCTTGCATTCCTGTTCCGCACATTGTTCGTCCTGAATCGACCATACGCTGTGTTCTTCGATCAGCGCTTGCACTCGCGCCCGCGTGGTCGGCACGGGCATGCGTGCTCGGACGTATGCGGATAAGTCAGCGGGCGCCGACCCCATCGCCAACGTCGGGTCGATCGCGCTCAATTGCGCCATCAGGGCCTGACGGGCGCCCTCAAGTTCAGCTTCAACGCGTGGCAGCCGCTCCAATGCGCCCCGGTAATCTTTTGCCGCGTGATGCAGCCGTTCAATATCTCCGGCATGACGGAGCAGAACGGCGCGGACGACTTGCCGGGATTGTTGCTGACACAGCGTATCCAACGCCGCCTGAGCTTCCCGCTGGTTATCCATGGCGGCGCGCAAACGTTCTTCAGTCGCGATCCGCTGTTGTGGCGCATCCGCCGGCAGCAGCGGTACACTGGCCAAAGCGGCCATTTCCTGGCGCAGGGCCTCGCGTTCGGCGACCAGCGGCAAATGCGCCACGACCCGAGAAAGTCGACGCTGTTCCTCACGTAAACGGGCCAGCTCGGCGCGTAACTCCGTATGTTTCTTCTCGGCCTGGCGGCGGGTGCGATCCGCCTGCTCCCAGGCGGCAGACCGCACCGTCGCTTCTCGCGCCAGCTTGCGTTGCTCATCCAGTTCGCGGAGGGCGACATTGATCGTCCGGGCGGTTGCGCGGGGCAGAAACAGATTGGAAGCTTCTGTTTCCAATTGATCGGACAAGCGCCGTAGATCCGCCAATCCGGCGGCGGCGGCGAACAAGCTTTGACCCATTTCGCCTTTTCCTTCCAGCAAGGCTTCGCTGCCTCGCACCAGGCCGTCCAGGTCCAACCCAAACAGAGCGCGATACAGATTTTCGTCAAGGCCACCCAGCCATTGCGCCAGGATGTTCTCTGCCAATGGTTGATCCGTCCGCTCTTCGCCGCGCGTCTCGTCCAGCGCAAACAAGGTTTGCTTGCGCCCCTTACGGCGCATGATGCTCAGTAGGCCATTATTTGCGGTCGCCAGCGTCGCGCCAATCCGCAAGCGATTATTCTGATGAATAAAATTATCAGTAGTGCGCTCTTCGATGCCAAACAGTAATCCGATCAGGGCGCGCAATGTCGTCGATTTGCCGGCTTCGTTGCGACCATGAATGATGTGAAAATCGGGTCCACCGGTGAAATCGAGGCGATAATCGGCAAAAGCGCCGTAAGCCTTGAGATAGAGGCGTTCGATTTTCACCGAATCCCCTCGGCGCTGGACAGGCGAGCCAGTAAATCGGCTTCCACTTCGGTCAGAAATTCAACGAGCGCATCAGCATCGTCGAGGCGCAGGGCGTCTTCTCTCTGCCGAAGTTCAACCGGAAGTTTTTGTTGCAGCTCCCCCAGCGCTTCAACAGCGACAGCGCGCAATAATCCCGGATGGGCAGCCAACGCCCGCAACTCGCGCAGCAGCATGCCCAGCGGATCATCCTGTTGGGCCAACTGGTCGAGATCCAGCAGAGGACGGGTGCGCAATTCGACCTTTTCAATCCAGGTTCGGGCATTCGTTGCTTCGATGGCGACGTTGCGTATTTCCTGTTCCACCACTTCAGGTTGTGCAGCTAATCGACGATGCAGCGGGCCGCTGCCTTGTATTTGAAGGCGCACGGCTAATGCCCGGTCTTCCGCCTCGGTCAATTGTTGTTGCAGATGGCGCTTAACCTGGTCCAGCAATGCTTCCAGATCGGGCAACGCGCCAATATCCAGAGAGAGCGATGTCCAGCGCATCACATCCAGCGCGATGAATTGATGGGCGATGTCATGATCTTCGATAGTCACCAGCGCACAGCCTTTGGCGCCGGTTTCGCGGATATGGCGACCCTGAGTATTGCCGGGATAGACCACCCAGGGATCGCGACATACGATTTCGGCGGCATGGACATGCCCAAGCGCCCAATAACCGTAACCCTTGCCGCGCAGCACATCCAGTTGCGTCGGCGCATAGGGCGCATGTCCTGGGCGACCATTGAGGGAGCTATGCAACAACCCCAGGTTAAAGCAACCCGCGACTGGCGCTGGATAACCGGCGGCCAAGTCATCTGACACAACGGCGGCAGCGAAGCTTTGCCCATGCGCTGCGACGCCAATGTCGTCGAAAACGCGGGTTTCAGGGCGAGAATCTGCGAACAGATGAACATTTTTTGGCAGGCGCAGGGTTTTGGTGAGCCGGCTGGCGGCATCATGATTGCCGCGCACGATGGCGACCGGAATCCCCTCCTCGGCCAGTTGCGTCACGCCTTTGGTGAAAAACAGGCCGGTGTTGTGGTCGAGCCAGTCGCCATCATAAAGATCGCCAGCAATAACGAGCAGATCGACCTGCTCGCGTAACGCGACGGCAATCAGATTTTCAAAGGCGCGACGGGTGGCGCCGCGAATATCATCGACGGGCGCTCCTTCATAGCGCTCCAGGCCACGGAGCGGGCTGTCAAGATGGAGATCGGCAGTGTGGAGGATGCGCATGGTCGTAGCCAAGTTGTCATTCTGGAGTCTGATGGCCCCGGATCCTGGATGAAACCACCTGTCTCCCCTATCGGGCGGATGGATGCTGGCGCAGCATAACTCTGAAAACAGGAGCTGCATAACTATCGTTATAACCATAAGATATTGGCATACGGATTTCTCTCTGTCAGACAATATAAAGCAACTTTTTCAGCCTATCCCCTGCCATTAAACCGCAAAGTAACCGCCATGATTCATTTGATTGAGCCTCACGGAGGCGTTCTCAAGGAAAGTTATGTCAGCGAAGAGGAAGCCGTTCAGATCAAATCGCAGGCGCGGGAATACCCCTCCTGGGATCTCACGCCGCGCCAGCTTTGCGATCTTGAACTGCTTTTGAATGGCGGTTTCTCACCGCTCGCTGGTTTCCTGAACGAAGCCGATTATCAACAGGTTGTTGCCGAAATGCGCTTGAGCAACGGCGCCCTGTGGCCCATGCCTGTCAATCTGGACGTCTCCGAAGCGTTTGCCGGCAGCATCGACCCGGGTCATACGATGGCCTTGCGTGATCCCGAGGGGGTGCTGATTGCCGTGCTGGAAGTTGGGGATATCTGGCGACCTAATAAGCTTTACGAAGCCCGGGAGATTTTTGGCACAACCGATGAACAACATCCCGGGGTGTTTCATCTTCTGCGCCAGACCGGACCGGTCTACGTGGGCGGGCGGTTGCGCGGCGTTGAACCGCCAACGCATTACGACTTTCGTCAACTGCGCCAATCGCCG
>JAGRHK010000248.1 GCA_020444985.1 Candidatus Competibacteraceae bacterium | reverse complement strand
CTCTCCACCTTCCAAGGTTGGAGGTACGGCTTTGAAAGCCCCTTCAAGGCCGAGGTCTATTTCTTCAGCACCCGCCGTTTCACCGATCTGAAATGGGGCACGCAGAATCCCGTGATGCTGCGCGACCCGGAATTCGGACCGATCCGGTTGCGGGCCTTTGGCAGTTACGCCATCCGAGTCAAGGATGCGCCAACTTTCCTGCGCGAAATTGTCGGCACGGATGGCCGTTTCACCACCGATGAAATTACCAATCAATTGCGCAACATGGTCGTATCGCGCTTCGCCAATATCCTTGGCCAAGCCAAAATTCCCGCACTGGATTTGGCGGGAAACTACGATCAACTCGGTCAATTCCTGCTGCAGCGCATCTCCCCTGAATTTGAAGCGGTCGGGCTGGAACTGACCAATCTGCTGGTGGAAAACATCTCGTTGCCAAAAGAGGTTGAGGCGGTGCTCGACAAGCGCACCAGCATGGGCATTGTCGGCAATCTCAACCAGTACACCCAATTCCAGGCGGCGGAAGCCCTGCGCGACGCTGCCGCGAATCCCGGCAGCGGTTCCGAAGCGCTGAATATGGGATTGGGACTGGCCATGGCGCAAAGAATGAACGAGACCCTCGGGCGTTCGACGCCACCGGAGACGCCAGCGCCCACACCGCAACCGGCGCCGCAAACCGCGCCGCCGCCCTTGCCCGTTGCAAATCCCTACTATGTGGCAATGAGCAACCAGCAAACCGGCCCGTTCCCGATGGATGCGTTACGGCAAAAGGCGCAAACTGGCCAATTAACCCGCGAGACGCTGGTGTGGGCGCAAGGCATGGCGAAATGGACCCCGGCGGGTGAGGTCGCGGAACTGGCGGCATTGTTTGCTCACCTTCCGCCACCGTTGCCGGGAGGATGAGGGGTTATGAAGGTTTCAGGCATCAGGAGCGAAGACAGCAGGTTGCTCCTGAGCTTGTCCAGTTTCCATGCAGAAGGATATTAGCAATTAGCGATAGGAACCCTCGCAGCCCCTCGCCCGCTTGGAGAAGAGAGCATTGCAAGTTCACTGAGCCGCGACAGCCCCAGTCTGCGATTTGACCGTATCCAGCACGGCTTGCAACTTGGCCTCGTTCTCATGCGACAGGGAAGTTTTCAGCAGACGCCCGCCCGTGCCTCCCAGCTCGGCCAGCACCTTATCCTGCGTAACGTGCTTGACCAGCACGAATAATACAGAAGTACCCGGTTTTAATTCCGCTGCCAGCGTCTTCATGAAATTGTCATCAATGCCAACATCGGTCAATGCTCCACCGATGGCGCCGCTCGCCGCACCCGCCGCCAGACCCAGCAAGGGATTCATGAAAATCAGCCCAATCAACAAGCCCCAGAAACTGCCGGAAATTGCGCCGGCGGCGGCCATATCGTAAATCTGGTGGAGCTTGACCTTGCCCTTATCGTCGCGGACGGCGACTACTGCATCCTCCAAATCGATCAGATATTCTTTTTGCATCCGCAACAGGCGCAACCGCACTTCCTGGGCCTGATACATATCATCGTAAGCAACTGCCACAAAGATACTGCTCATTTGCTGATCTCCTGATAAAAATTAGAGGTTAGCCTCTTTCGGTCAAAACTGTTGAGGATTTTAGATCATGTCTGACCTAATGCGAGTACTGATTTATTCGCTACTGTGCTGGGTATTGATAAGCAGCGTGGCCATGGCGCAAACCACGCCATCGACTCCCGACGCGCCAGCGCTCTCTCACCGCTTGTTACAAGATGTCCAACATGAAATTGACAGGGTCGAGCCGCTGCTGGATCGTTATGGCTATGGCGCAGTGTTTGCGGCGATCGGCGTCGAAGGTTTCGGCATCCCCGCACCGGGACAAACCCTGCTGATCGCTGGCGCCGTGACCGCAGCCAACCCACAACAATTACACATCACAGGGTTGTTGCTGACGGCTTTTCTAGCGGCTCTGCTAGGTAATAGCCTCGGGTATCTGATCGGGCGGCGGGGTGGACGGACGCTACTGAGTCGCTTTTGGATCAGCGATCGCCACCTGCAACGCATTGAGCAGGGTTTTACTCGTTACGGTGGCGCACTGATCGTTATCGCTCGATTTTTTGACGGGTTACGACAACTGAATGGTATTACCGCCGGCCTGCTTGAAATGCCGTGGTGGCGGTTTACCTTGTACAATGCGCTGGGCGCTGCATTATGGGTCGGCTGCTGGGGGTTGGGCATTTATACCCTGGATAGACACTTGCATATCATCATGATTACATTGCGCCACCTTAATCCCTGGATCGCTACCGTCACATTGACCGGCGTTAGCGTGCTGATTTTGCTATGCTGGTATTATCGTCGTTTGCCACGCTCAAAGCAGAACGGTTGATTGGCCATTTTTACACTAAAACAGGATGGGAAACGATGCAGGACCCTATGGTATGGGCGGTTTTGACCGGCGTCATGCTAGGCGCCGGAGGTATGGCGTTACTGGGCGTTCGCTTTCACCGTCAACGACTGGCGGCGCTTCGCGAAAACTGCGCGCGAGAATGCCATGCCATGCTGGATCTGCTGCCACAGCGCGTATACCGCGTGGATCGTCAAGGTCGCCTGACATTCCTGAATCGCCCCTTGCTCCAGGATCTGGATCTGCCGCTCTCCGCTTGTCTGGGTAAAACCGCCAGCGATATTTATCCACCCGAACTGGCGGACAAATATCATGCTGATGACCAAAAGGTGCTTCGTGGAGAAGCCCTCGTTCTGATCGAGGAAAACATCGTTCCAGCGACCGGCGAAAAGCGCTATGTTGAGGTCACCAAGGTGCCTGTTCGCGATGAAACGGGCGCTATCGTCGGCATCCAGGGCATTTACTGGGATATCACCTCCCGCAAACAGGCGGAAGAACAACTACGGCAAGCGGCGCGCGTCTTCGACAATACGAAGGAAGGCATCATGATCACCGATGCGTCAGCGAAAATCACTGCGGTCAATCGCGCTTTTACCGAGATCACCGGCTACGAAGAGACGGAGGTGCTAGGAAAAACTCCACGCATCCTCAAATCCGGTCGCCAGGACGGCGAATTTTATGCGGTGATGCGCTCTTCAATGCAAACGAGCGGCCACTGGCAAGGCGAGATCTGGAATCGACGCAAGGATGGGGAAATCTATCCCCAATGGTCAACCATTAGCGCTGTGGTGGATGAAGATAACCAGGTGACGCACTATGTCGGGGTATTCAGCGATATCAGCTCGCTGAAGCGCTCCCAGGAAAAGTTGAATTTTCTTGCGCATCATGACTTGCTGACCCGGTTGCCTAACCGGCTGTTGTTCAATGCGCGTCTGGAACACAGCATCGAACGCGCTCGGCGCAACCGGAAATCGCTGGCAGTGCTGTTCTTTGATCTGGACCACTTCAAAAACGTCAATGACACGCTCGGCCATGCCGCCGGCGACGAACTGTTGCGCTGGGTTGCCAAACAACTGGCCGAAATGATCCGCGCCGAAGATACCGTCGCCCGCATGGGCGGCGACGAATTCACCATGTTGGTTGAATCCGTCGATGACCCCAGCAACGCTGGAACAGTCGCCCGCAAGGTGCTGGAATTGTTCCACCAACCCATCCACATCAGCCGGCACGAATTCTTTATCTCCACCAGTATTGGCGTCAGCCTGTATCCTGCGGACGGCGATGATGCGGATACCCTGATCAGGAATGCGGATGCCGCGATGTATCAGGCTAAAGCCCGGGGCCGCAACAATTATCAGTTCTACGAGCCGGAGATGACGGCCCGCGTGCACGAACGCCTGCAATTGGAATCCTCGTTGCGGCGCGCGGTCGAGCATGAAGAGCTGCAGGTGTACTATCAACCGCAGATGAACATTATCGC
>JAGRHK010000247.1 GCA_020444985.1 Candidatus Competibacteraceae bacterium | reverse complement strand
CGGCCGATGGCAAGAATGGCGGGTCTACTGGAAATACGGATGGCTGGCCCTGTTAATCACTGGACTTTATAGCGGAAACACGGGTCTGTTCGTGTTTGCCATCACCCATACCTCAGTCGCCAACACGGTGGTGATTTTGAGCAGTTCCTGCTTTTTCGCCGCCTTGTTTTCCTGGTTAATACTGCGGGAAACCCTGGCGTGGCACACTTGGGCAGCGATCCTGGCTGCGTTGGCCGGCTTGTGGTTTATTTTCGCCGCCGATTTCAGCAGCAACGGCCGTCTGGGCGATCTGTTTGCGCTCGCCACAGCGGCTAGCCTGGGGTTAAGCCTGACCTTGATGCGTCGTTTCTCACGCCTGCCCGTAGTGCCGGTTATCGCCTTGGGCAGTTTGGGCATCGCCCTGGTTGCCCTGCCGTTCGCTCAGCCACTGGGTCTGCCGCCTGATCGTTATCCGTGGTTGCTGATCATGGGATTGGCGCAAATGCCGACAGCGCTCGTTTGCCTATTGCTGGCCACACGATATTTACCCGCGCCAGAAGTCAGCCTTTTTCTATTGATTGAAACGGTGCTAGGTCCCTTATGGGTATGGTTTGTCCTGGGTGAAACGGTTGCGACGCGCACCCTCATCGGTGGCGGTGCGATTTTAACGGCCATTACAACGCATGCGTATTGCTCCTTACGCAATCAACGCGCAGCGTCGCTTGCGCCCTGATGCCGGCAGCGATGTTCGTGTAGCGGTTCCCGGTTTTCTAACGTCGCTCAGGATTAAATCGCGTAGTTTGGGGCTGCGCCGGGAATCTCGATGCTCGTGAGCGTCGCGCCCTCGCATTCGACCGCAGCCGGTTTACCGATGCAGTCATCGCCGTAAAGCGTGGTCAGGGCCTGGGAAAGCAGTTTGGCATCGGCCTGCAGGCGATGCTTATGCTCGCCGGTATCCAGGATGAGCGTAGCGAGGGCTCCATCAGTCAGCACGTCCGCGATGGTTCCAGCAAGGTATTTCACAGTCTGCGCTCCGGACTCCAGAGTTGAGTCGATAAAAGGTTGTCGATGGCGCCAGAGAGGATCGATGTCTTAAGCGCTTTAATAATCATGCAGTTTTCTCCTAGAATTGGGTCGTTGCAATCACGGTGATGCTATCCGGCTCGCGAATGATGCGCAGAGGGATGACCAGGTAATCCAAATCGAACCCGGCGATAAAACGCCGGGCCATCCACAGAATCTTTTCATCGGAATCCGTCGAAGCAACCAAACCCACGCGCTGATGATTGATCGGCGCCTGATCATCATAACCGAAGAGTAGAGGTAGATTCATTTGATGTCTCCCAATCGACGCGCGATGACCATTTTTTCAGTATCTACTGGTCATGATGCAATCTGATATTGATTTGCTGGCTATTTTTGCCAGCGACGGTTCAACCATCCAGCGTTTGCGCCTCCTTTACCTGGATGACGCGCCGCCCGTTTTGATCGATGAAGCCAGCGCCAGAATCGCTCCCTGGGAGATTAATTTATTGCGCTGGCCGCCTGGAGCGGAAGCCGATCTCCATCGCGGCGGTTATCTTCCCGTTCGTCCATCCGATACGGAATTGTGGTGCAATTGCGCCGATTGAGGCCGGTTTCGGCCATAATAGATCATGAACTTACTTTACCTTACATGGAATGGAAAAGGTTGTTCATCGATTGTTCCATGCAAGCGCTTTCTGATAAATCGTGTTGGCATGTGGAAATCCACATGGGTTCCAGTTATGCAACGCGCTTTGCCTCTGTATAATCATCTTAAGACGCCTGGGGCGAACCCAAAAGGCGCAATAGGACTGACTGGCCTCCAAAAAAATCGTGTGATCAACGAAGCGAAAAATCGACTCCATGATCAAGCGTTGCTAAACAACCCACTCTCTCCCAATCCCAGGAGCCTAAGCCATGAGCCAAAACTGCCGCATCGAACTGGATGGAAAGTCCTATGAATTTCCGATCATTGAGGGAACTGAAAAAGAACGGGCGATCGACATCACCACCTTGCGTGACCGAACGGGTTTTATCACCCTGGACGAGGGTTATGGCAACACCGGTTCCTGTACCTCGGACATCACTTTTATTGATGGCGACCAGGGTATCTTGCGCTATCGCGGCATCCCGATTGAGCAATTGGCCGAAAAAGGTTCCTTTATTGAAACCGCCTGGCTGGTAATCTGGGGACGCCTTCCTACGCCCGAAGAATTACAACGCTTCCGGACGCGGCTGACCGCGAATGAAATGTTGCATGAGAGTTTGCGCAGTCATTTCGAGGGATTCCCGCCCAACGCGCCTCCGATGGCCATTCTCTCGGCGATGATCAACGCCATGAGCTGCTATGAGCCGGAAATGATGGAGATCGAAGATGAAACGACTCTGGAGCGGGCGGCGGCGCGGATCATTTCCAAGGTGCGCACCGTTGCTGCGGCCAGCTACAAGATGTCCATTGGTCAACCGCTGATGTACCCGCATCCGGATTTCAGCTATTGCAATAACTTCCTGCACATGATGTTTTCCCTGCCTTATCGGGAATATGTGCCGGATCGGGAGATCACTCGCGCCCTCTCGCTGTTTTTGATTCTGCATGCCGACCATGAACAGAATTGTTCGACCAGCACGGTGCGGATGGTCGCTTCCAGCGGCGCTAACATGTTCGCCAGTTGTGCGGCTGGAGTCTGCGCCCTGTGGGGGCCGTTGCATGGCGGCGCGAATGTGGCGGTCGTGGAAATGCTGGAATTCATCAATCAATCCGGCATGAGCGTGTCCGACTATGTCGCCAAAGTTAAAGCCAAGGATTCCAAGTTGCGGTTGATGGGCTTTGGTCACCGGGTCTATAAGAACTTCGATCCACGCTCCAAGATTCTCAAGGCGGCGGCGGACAAGGTGCTGGCCAAGCTGAATGTCAATGATCCGCTGCTGGAGATTGCTGGCGAACTGGAAGATGTGGCGTTAAACGATCCCTACTTTATAGAACGCAAGCTCTACCCGAACGTAGATTTCTACAGCGGCATCATTTTGCGCGCCATGGGTATTCCGCTCAGCATGTTTACCGTGATGTTCGCCATAGGCCGAATGCCCGGCTGGATTGCCAACTGGAAGGAGATCCATGACAACTCCAAGGCGCGCTTGCACCGGCCACGGCAGATCTATACCGGCAACGCTATCCAGGATTATGTGCCGATTGAAAATCGGTAATCGCTCACGCCTTGGGTTCCAGAGAGTGAAAGCTGCTCTCTGGAACGCGGTTGGGATCGATTAAGAGACTGTCGGAAAATTCATCCTTTTTTCATCAAATACTTATTGTTGTAAGATGAAATAGATTTGATTCAAATTTTTCGTCTTAAAGTCAATCGTCTGTTGGTAGCTATCGCGCTGGTCGCGCTGGCGGCGGTGTTGCGCGTCTGGCCCTTGCAGATTCTGGGTTCAATTCTGGTTTGGCTGACGTTTTATCCGGCGGTCATGGTCGCTGCAATCTATGGTGGATTTTCCGCAGGGTTGCTGGCTACGGGCTTGGCCTGTCTGATCGCCATTTTTTTATGGCCACTGCTGGTTGACGAACCTTTTATCGCCAGTAACGCGGATTGGCTGGGTCTGATTGTATTTGTTTTTAACGGGACACTCATGTCTATCGTCGCCGAGGCCATGTTACGCGCCAATATCCGGGCTAAACAGGCGAAAGAGCAGGCAGAGGCTTCGAATAAGGCCAAGAGCACCTTTCTGGCCAATATGAGCCATGAATTACGCACGCCATTGAATGCTATTCTCGGCTTCTCCACGCTCATGCGTCAAAGTCCCGACTTGTCCAGCGATCACCGCCAGACTTTGGATCTGATCAACCGTAGCGGTGAACATTTGTTGAGTCTGATTAAC
>JAGRHK010000246.1 GCA_020444985.1 Candidatus Competibacteraceae bacterium | reverse complement strand
TGCCGCGCAACAGTACGCTTGAGGCAGCGAAACCGCGCTCGGCAATGTGCGTCGCGGTTGATTAATAAGCCAGCAATTCTTTGGAACTGCTGGCTTTTTCATGATCTTTCCTTGCCTGCCTAGCCGCCCTTTATGGATTCTACGAAAATTCATCAGCTTTTTACCCGCCTGCAAGTTGCTTGTCCTCAACCCACGACCGAACTGAGTTACCACAATCCCTTTGAATTGTTGGTAGCCGTCATGCTTTCCGCGCAATCGACGGATAAAAAAGTCAACGAGGCGACCGCCCGGCTCTTCCCGGTTGCTAATACGCCCCAGGCGCTGCTGGCGCTCGGTGAGGCCCGCTTAAAGGAATTTATTAAAACCATCGGTCTTTACAACACCAAGGCAGCGAATATCCGCAAGACCTGTGAATTGTTGCTGGAGCGGCATGGCGGCGAAGTTCCACAGGATCGGGCAGCGCTGGAAGCTTTGCCGGGTGTGGGCCGCAAGACCGCCAATGTAATTTTGAACACGGCTTTTGGCGAACCGGCCATTGCGGTCGACACGCATATTTTCCGGGTTGCCAATCGCACTGGACTGGCGCCGGGTAAAACCGTGCGCGAGGTCGAAGACGGATTGCTGGCCGCGACGCCTGAAGAATTCCGGCAGGATGCGCATCATTGGCTGATTCTGCATGGCCGTTATATTTGTACGGCCCGTAAGCCCAACTGTCCAGCCTGTCCGATAAGCGCCCTTTGTGAATACCCCGACAAGAACGAGGCGTCCTGATGTTTGGCAATGACCGCGACAGTCTGCGTCGCTATTACTATACGGTTTGGGAAAAAGCCGGCGCTGGTCAGGCGCTGGAGCCGCTGGAGCAACTGATCGTGGGCGTAATCCGCGAACATCCCGAGTATCAGGCAGTGCTGACGAATGCCGAGACCGTGCTGAATCGTGAGTATTTGCCCGAGGGGGGGCAGACCAATCCCTTTCTGCACATGGGTATGCACATTGCCATCCAGGAGCAACTGAGCGGCAACCGGCCCGTGGGTATCCTCGATATCTATCAACGGCTCTGTCAGCGGCTGGGCGATGCGCATACCGCCGAACATGCCATGATGGAATGCTTGGGCGAGACGCTTTGGGAAGCACAGCGGAACGGTCGCGAACCGGATGAGCAGGTTTATCTGGAACGGCTGCGGCGGTTGATTTAAGGCTGGATTGTGGATAAATAGATCAGGCACCGGACGTGTCTGACATGCACCCGCTACCCCTGAACCTATCGGGCAACACTCCGCACGTCGAGCAGGCCGGCTATGCAGCTCTGCTGAGGCGTGATCCTGTTTGATCGCTCTCCCGCATAGCTCGTAGTAGGGTTGCAGCAGTTGAGCACCCCATTGTTTGGCGCGGCGCTGAGTCGGTGGATCACGCGCTTTCTGTTGCTGCCGTTCGGCAGCGCTTTCATCGGTCTGGAAGCCCTGGGTTATGTGCTGAGTGCGATGCCGGCGTTGGAGGGGCCAATACACTTGGTAAATCCCGAGTCGGTGCCTGGGAGTGGGTTTGCTATTGATCGTCATGCTTTCACGCAACCGGATTTGACCGGATCGATTGAAACGCTGGGCGATGAGGGAGAAGTCTGGCTTAAAGCGGAAACCGCACGCTTTCTGCGGCGGGCGGCCTGTCATGCTGATGCTCAATAGAGTAATCCCGAAACAGTGAGGATCGCCGCCAACTACACTAAACCACACCAACCTGAGTCGTGGGCGCTCCAACTACACAAAACTCCAAGGAACTTGCTCAACCATGCAACTTCATGCTTTACCCGAAACGCCGAAGCCGGGCGCGATTCCGTCCACTCGCCTGATCGCCTACAGCGTCGTACTGGCGGCGCTGGCGGTTGCCCTGTCGCCGATCAGCATTCCCATCGGCATCGCCAAGATCTCCCCCAGCCAGCATTTCATCAATGTTATTGCCGGGGCGCTGGTGGGTCCTTGGTGGGGGCTGGCGGTCGCCCTGGTCACCTCATTAATCCGCAACGCGATCGGTTTAGGTACGCCGTTGGCTTTTCCCGGTAGCGTGTTCGGCGTGGTGCTGGCCGGTTTGGCCTACCGTTATACTCGTAATGCATACTTCGCTGCTTTGGGCGAAATCGTTGGCACCGGGTTGATCGGCGCAACGATTGGAGCGCTATTGGTCGCGCCGTACCTCATGGGTCGAGAACTGGCGCTGACCGTGCTGATTCTGCCCTTTCTGCTCTCCTCGGCGGCGGGCGCGGCGCTGGGCGTCATGGGTCTGAAGATTTTGCGGCGACTCGGTTACCTGCGCTGAGCCTTATGACCGAACCGCTTATTACTTTCCAAGATTTCACCTACCGTTACCCTACGATTCCAACGCCGGCTCTCCATCATCTGACATTGACTATCGCGGCAGGCGAATTTGTGCTGCTGGCCGGGGCCAGCGGTTCCGGTAAATCTACGCTCTGCCGCTTGTTGAATGGTCTGATTCCTCATCTGCATGGCGGCGCATGGCAAGGCCAGATCCGGGTCGCGGGCTTCGATCCGCAAAACGTGTCGCCACACCGACTGAGCGGTGAGGTCGGATTGCTGTTGCAACGACCCGATGCCCAGTGTTTAGCGACGACGGTTGCCCGCGATCTGGCCTTCGGTCCCGCCTGCCAGGGGCTGGATCGGTCGACCATCGCCCGACGAGTCGGCGAGGTCGTGGAACGACTGCACATCGCCCATCTGCTGGATCGTTCTCCGCATACCCTGTCCTGTGGCGAGCAACAGCGCGTGGCCCTGGGTGGAGTGCTGGCCCTGCAACCGCACATTCTGGCGTTGGATGAACCCCTGGCTTTTCTCGACACTGCGGGCGCCGACCAACTGCGGGAGCGGCTGCGTCATCTACACGCGGCCGGGATGACGATTATCGTCGCCGAGCATCGACTGAGCGAACTGGCGGACGTGGCCAGCCGGATACTGGTCTTGCATCAGGGTCGGCTGGTCGCGGACGGGATGCCGGATCAGGTGTTCGCCAGCGATGTTTCCGCCTGGGGATTGGAACCGCCTGGGCAGCGATCCACGTTACCGCCGCCGGTCGCCATCCTGCCAGCACCGGTGATCGAGTGGAAAGGCGTCGAGTGCCTTCGCGAAGGGCGCGTCGTGTTGCGTGAGGTTAACCTGGCCGTAGCTCCAGGCGAAATCGTGGCCTTATGCGGCGCGAACGGCGCAGGCAAGAGTACCTTGCTACGGCACGGCAATGGTTTGTTACGCCCGGCCAGCGGTGAGGTGCGGGTGCTGGGGCACGTCATCGGGCGGCGCTCTGTGGCGGAAATGGCGCATCATGTCGGCTTGGTCATGCAACAACCGCCGCACATGCTGTTTGCGCCTACGGTGCGGGCTGAATTGGCGGCGGGACCACAGGCCCTGCAACGTCCGGATCCGGATTGGTGCGCGCACTTGAGTGTACGTTTTGGCCTCAATCATCTCTTGGATCGTCCTCCACATACCCTCAGCGCCGGGGAGCAACGCCGACTGGCGATTGCGGCAGTGCTGGCGTCGCGGCCACAAGTATTGCTGCTGGATGAACCGACCGCCGGCCAGGACGCCGCTGCCCGCGCCACCTTGCGTACGCTGCTCCAGGAATGCGCTGCTGAAGGCGTGGCCATCGTGGTTGCCACTCACGATCCCATCTGGGCCCGGTCCCTCTGCCAACGCGAGGTCGTTCTTGTCGAAGGACAGATTATTGACGCTCACGAAAGCCGGGCTAGCGCGGATGCAGCGCAGCGCCCTCTGGAACAATCGGGATTCTGCCGCTCTATATCCGCGCTACGGCTTCCACCGCATTCGTTCCCCGGCTTCGATCCCCGCGCCTTGTTGATCGTCTATTTGCTAGGTTGTGGGTTG
>JAGRHK010000245.1 GCA_020444985.1 Candidatus Competibacteraceae bacterium | reverse complement strand
ATTTGAGCAGATCATTCTGCGCTCCAATCCCGACGGCTCTGCCGTACTGCTGGGTGATGTGGCGCGGGTCGAGCTGGGTATTCGCGGTTACGACACCGAGAGCCTGCTCAACGGCGAGCCGGTCTCGTTCATGCTGGTCTACCAGCAACCGGATTCCAACGCACTTGAGGTCATCGATCGCGTTACCGCCAAGATGGAAGAGTTGGCTCAACGTTTCCCAGCGGGCGTTGGTTGGTATATCCCTTATGACACCACCAAGTTTGTAAAGCTCTCCATCGAAGAGGTAGTCCAGACCTTTTTCGAAGCGCTGGTGTTGGTCATCATCGTGGTCTTTGTGTTTCTGCAAAACTGGCGGGCGACGCTGATCCCGTTACTCGCAGTACCCGTCTCGATCATTGGCACCTTCTCTGGCATGTACATGTTGGGGTTCTCGATCAATACCCTGACCTTATTTGGCATGATCCTGGCCATCGGTATTGTTGTAGACGATGCGATCGTGGTGATCGAAAACGTCGAGCGCAACATGCACGAGTTCGGCCTCTCCCCCAAAGAAGCAGCACGGCGCGCAATGGATGAGGTGACCGGCCCAGTCATTGCCATCATGCTGGTACTGTGTGCGGTGTTCATTCCCACCGCCTTTCTGAGTGGCATGTCGGGGCAGTTGTACAAACAATTCGCCATTACCATCTCCATTTCGGTGGTGCTATCTGGCATTGTGGCGTTGACCCTTAGTCCCGCACTGGCGGCAATCCTGCTCAAACCGAGAAGCGAAAAAAAGAACGCCTTCTTCAGAGGGTTCGAAAAAGGATTCGATAAAATGACCAACGGCTATGTCGCGGGTTCGTCGTTCCTGATTCACAAGATACCTGTTGCGCTCTTACTATTCGCAGGCGTCATTGTTCTCGTTTGGGGTTTGTTCAAGGTGGTTCCCGGCGGCTTCGTCCCGGATGAGGATCAAGGCTACCTGATCTCGGTTGCCATTCTGCCCGATGGGGCCAGTTTGGAGCGCACCCGAGCCGTGATCGAACAGGCCAACGCCATCTTCGAAAAGCATCCAGCGGTAAAGGAAGTGGCCAGTCTAGCGGGCTTCAGTCTGTTGGACTCGCAAAACAAGCCCAATTACGCCACCTTCTTCCTGACGCTCAAAGATTGGAAAGAACGTACCACACCGGATCTCCAAGCCTTCAAGGTCCAACAAGTTTTACAGGGCGAAGTGGCCAAAGCCATCGATAAAGCACAAGTCGTGCTGTTCAATCCGCCCGCAATTCCCGGCATGAGCAGCACCGGTGGATTCGAGTTCTGGATTCAAAATCGCGGCAGTGATACCGATCCGAAACTGCTACAAGAAACTGTGCAAAAATTCATTGCGGCTTCCAAAAAAGTACCGGAATTGGCGTCGTTGACCACGACCTTCAATGCCGATTCCCAGCAACTGTTCGTGGATCTCGACCGCGAGAAAGCACGTGCGCTGAATGTACCGGTCAACGATGTGTTCGATCTGATGCAGGGGATATTCGGTTCGATCTATGTCAATGATTTCAACAAATTTGGCCGTACTTATCGGGTAATGCTGCAAGCCGATGCGCCGTATCGCACCAAACCGGAAGATATTAACCAAGTCTATGTACGCTCGACGACCGGTCAAATGATCCCGCTGAGCGCACTGGTCACGGTGAAATATATCACCGGCCCGGACAACGTGCCGCGCTTCAACGTATTCTCAGCGGCCCGCATCAATGGCAACGCCGCACCCGGCTACAGCTCCGGCGAAGCCTTGGCTGCGATGGAAAAACTGGCCGATGAGGTGCTGCCTTCTTCGATGTACTACGCCTGGTCCGGCCAAGCATTCCAGGAAAAACAAGTAGGCGCAGCTTCAACCCTGGCCTTTGTTTTCGGCATCATCATGGTGTTTTTGATTCTGGCGGCACAATACGAGAAATGGGCCTTGCCCATCGCGGTGATTACCGCCGTGCCGTTTGGTATCGCCGGCGCCTTCGTCGCGGTGTTTCTGCGTGGCCTGGAGAACGACGTGTATTTTCAGATCGGCCTAGTGACCTTGATCGCACTGGCGGCCAAGAACGCCATTTTGATCGTCGAGTTCGCGGTGATGAAACATGAGGAAGGAATGCCCATCATCGATGCGGCGATGGAAGCAGCGCGACTGCGCTTCCGACCCATTGTCATGACATCACTGGCCTTCATCCTCGGCTGCGTACCGTTAGCAATCAGCACTGGCGCGGGCGCCTTCAGCCGACATTCCATCGGAACTGGCGTCATCGGCGGCATGTTGGGCGCGACCTGTGTGGCCATCTTCTTCGTCCCGGCCTTCTATCGCTTGTTCACTGGTAAAGATAAAGATAAAGACAAGGATCAGGACAAGGATCAGGATAAATCGACTTCCTCATCTGAGGCTGAATCGACTCCACCGGCTCCGGGCCAAGAGGAAGCTCATCATGCGTAAGACACTACTGGCGATCGCTATCGGCGCCGCTTTGGGTGGTTGCGCCGCAGTCGGGCCGGATTACCAACGTCCGGTGGTGGAAGCGCCCACAAACTGGCAAATGGATATCCAACAAGCCAATAACTTGGCTAACACCCGCTGGTGGGAGCAATTCCAAGATCCGGTGCTGGATAATCTCATTCAAACCGCACTCCAGGAAAACAAGGACGTACAGATTGCTGCGGCACGGGTGGAGGAGTACATGGGGCGCTACGGCGTCACCCGCTCCGCGCAGCTTCCACAGGTCGGTGCGGATGCCGATGCGGCGCGCATCCGCTCCAGCGAGAACGGGGCCTCACCCGCAACGAATCCCAACCCCATCGACACCTATGAGGTGAACTTGGGTGTGTCATTCGAGTTGGATTTGTGGGGTAAGCTACGCCGCGCTACCGAAGCGGCCCGCGCCGACCTGTTAGCCAACGAGGAAGCGCGGCGCACGGTGATTCTGACGCTGGTCAGCCAGGTCGCCAGCAGCTATTTACAGCTGCTGGACTACGATGCACGCTTGAGCATTACCCGCGCCACTTTGGCAACCCGCCGGGAATCGATGCGGATCAACCGCTTGCGGTTTCAAGTGGGGTTGACCTCGGAAATGGACTACCAGCAGGCGGTGGCGGAGTATCAAAATGCTGCGGTACAAGTTCCTGCATTGGAACAACAGATCGCCCAGCAGGGAAACGCCATCAACGTGTTGTTAGGACGGAACCCTGGTCCGATCACCCACAGCAACGACATGCTGAAACACCTGACACTCCCGCAGATACCTGGAGGCTTACCGTCCGATCTCTTGGAACGCCGCCCGGATATCCGCCAGGCTGAGCAGCAGTTGATTGCCGCTAATGCCCAGATCGGCGTCGCCAAGGCCGCATTCTTTCCCAGTATTTCGCTTACTGGCGCTCTTGGAACGGCCAGCGCCGACTTCTCCGATCTCTTCAAGGGTCCGTCGCGTACCTGGCAATTTGCCGGCCAACTAACGCAGCCGATCTTCACCGGCGGCGCCCTGACCGGACAGTTGCAAGTTGCCGAGGCGGTACAAAAACAAGCGCTCCTGAACTACCAACAAGTGATTCAGACTGCTTTCTCCGAGGTGGATAATAACCTGGTCGCCGTCGTTAAGCTGCAACAGCTATTGGGTGATGAACAGGCGCAAATCAAGGCTTTGGCGCGTTATCTGGAATTGGCGAACCTGCGCTACAAGAATGGCTATTCCGACTATCTGACGGTGGTGGATGCCGAGCGCAATCTGTATACCGCGCAACTGCAATACGCGCAGGATTACGCCAGTCTCTTTATCGCCATGGTTAATCTCTACAAGGCGATGGGGGGCGGCTGGGTCAAAGAAGCGGAGCAGATGACCGTTGGCGCTTCCCAACCCGAGGCAAGCTGAGGGTTTTTGACGCAGTGGTCTATTAAACTGGAGGTC
>JAGRHK010000244.1 GCA_020444985.1 Candidatus Competibacteraceae bacterium | reverse complement strand
GACAGGCGCTGAGCGGTAAGGCCGATGTCAGCGTGCTGGATCAGGATTTGACCATTAAAGCCTTGCAGTTGAACGCGGGCGCGGCGCGACTGGAAGCCGAAGGCGCGTTGACGCAACGCTGGGATTTACGCTGGAAACTGAATGCTCCACAACTGAAAGCGCTGGTTCCCGGCCTGAGCGGCAGCGTGGCCAGCACGGGTCAACTCAGCGGTTCCCGCGATCGCCCGCAGGTCGCGGCTAATTTCACGGTGCGCAACCTGCAACAAGGCGCAACGCAAATTCAGCAGTTGAAGGGTGAAGCCCAGGTTGATGTCAGTGGCTCCAATCGTTCCCAAATCAAGCTGGCCGGTCAGGGATTGGTGCTGGGCGGTCAGCGCTGGAAAACGGTAAGCCTGAACGGAGGAGGGACGCCGAACGCTCATGAGCTGAAAGCGGAATTGGCCGGTGATCCTGGACGCTTTGCGCTGGCGCTGGCGGGCAAGCTGCAAATGCCCGCCTTGGTCTGGGACGGGCGCATCACTCAACTGGCGGCCAAAAACACGGTCGCTGGTAGCTGGAGTCTGGATAAAGCGGTGGCGGTGCAGGCTTCGGCGCAAAAGGCCCGGCTGGATAATGCCTGCTTGGCCAGCGCCCCAACCCGGCTCTGCATGCAAGGCCAGTGGAACGGCGCGAGCGGCTTTAATGGTCGCGTGCAACTTCAGGATTTGCGCCCGGAACGCTTCAAATCCTTTTTCCCGGCGGGCGTGAACCTGACCACCCGCATCAACGCCCAAGCGAACGTGAGCGGAAAAGCGAATGGCGTCATTCAGGGTAAGGCGAATCTGGACATTGCCCCCGGCAACCTGAGCATGATCGCCAATGGGCGCACGTTGCGCTTCACCCTTAACGGTGGCGGTCTGCAAGCGCAAACCGACGGACGCACCGCGACGGCGCAAGTCAAGCTGGATTTAGCGAAAACCGGTCAGCTTCAGGCGGATGCGCGCATTCAGGACCCGCTGGGCGCGGCGCGTCTGAACGGACAAGTCAACGCAGCGATCACCGACTTGGGCCTTGTTTCGATATTCGTACCCCAGATACAGAATGTCAAAGGCCAGGTGCATGCGGATATGAAAGTGACGGGCGCTGTTTCCAAACTGGTGCTGCGCGGCGCAGTCCGCCTGGAAGATGCGGGCGCGACCATTCCCGATGCGGGCTTGATTCTCCAGGATTTGCAATTCGCCGCGACCAGCAGTGGGCAGGGACCATTGCAATTGACCGGTTCGGTGCAGTCCAAACCGGGACAGTTAAAATTGAGCGGGACCGTTGATCCACTGAAACTGCAAGTCAACCTGAACATCCAGGGCCAGGATTTCCAGGCATTCAATACGCGCGACATCCAGGTGCGCATCAGCCCGGACCTGAAGCTGGATGTTACCCAACAGCAAGTGCGGGTCGAGGGTCAGGTCACGGTGCCCAAAGCGTACTTGAATCCCGGAGGTCTGGGCGGCGGCGGCCCCAGCGCGGTCAGATCCTCCGAGGATTTGGTGATTGTCAAAGATGCCCAGGGGCAGGCCAAATCGGCCGCTAAGGGGCCGGCGATTTTCGCCCAGGTGCGAGTCATCCTCGGCGAGGATGTCAGAGTCTACACCTCGGCTTTCCAGGGTCAGATCAAAGGCAATGTACAGGTCACGCAGACCCCGGAACTGGCCCCGCGCGCCAGTGGCAGCGCCGAAGTGGTCGCCGGAAAATATGACATCTATGGTACGGAGATTGATATTCAGCGGGGACGGGTGTTGTTCAGCAACAGCCCGCTGGATAATCCGGGGCTGGATATGCAAGTAGCGCGGGAATTTAGCAGCGAACTTAGCGATACCACGATCGTGGGCGCTCGCGTGCAGGGTACGGCCAAGAAACCGCGACTGACCCTGTTTTCTGATCCGGCAATGCCCCAGGGCGATATTTTGTCCTACCTGGTGCTTGGTCGGCCGCCTAATGGCAGTAGCGGTGAGTCGGCCATGATGTTCAAAGCTGCCAGCGCCATGGGCATCGGCGGCGGCGCGCTGACCAAAGGTTTGGGTACGGCGGTTGGTTTGGATAGTGTGGATCTGAATCCGGGGACTGGTAGTGACGCCTCGCTGACTCTGGGCAAATACCTGACTCCAGACCTGTATATCGGTTATGGGGTTGGCTTGATGAACTCTGCAATGAGCACCATCAACATCAAGTACCGGTTGTTCAAGGGTCTGATGTTCGAATCCAACAGCAGCGCGGAAGGTTATGGCGCTGACTTGACTTATAGTTGGGAGCGCTGAAGGTTATTCCCCGGATAACTGTTCAATCGCTTCCCGACTCAAGCCGGTTTTCTCGGCGATCACCTCCACACTGAGAATGCCGATCAAACTCCGTGCAATCGCCAGTTTCTCGGCGTGACGCCCTTGCTCCATTCCTTCCTGTAACCCTTCCTTACGTCCTTCATGAAACCCGTCGCCATAGGAGGACATGAACATGCTGGCTTGATAATGCAGATCGTCCGCATAACGCTCATAGGCCACCCGCTCTTCCGGGGACAGCTTCAGAATATCTAATTTCTCCCGCGCCGCCTGTAACCCCCGCGCTGTGAAATGCTCCTTGATTTCCTCGTGCTTGAGAAAGTAAATCCATTCATCCAGAGGGTCTTTCGCTACGTCGTTAAACTGGTTGATCTTGATTAGGTAGTACTCCGGGTACAGGGCGCTCACCGTGGTTTGCTGAAACAGCTCCTTTTGTTTTTCGTTGAGTTGGAGTTGGTCATGCTTGTGAATTCCGGTGAACACGGTCTGGCCGTGGTAGACATAATCCTCGCCTTGCCCCAGATCAAAGTACAGAATGTTGACCGAAATGACCTTGACGATGTCGGCATACGGCTGACCTTCGGCCAGATGTTCAGTGACGGCCTTGGCCGCCCCGTAGAACATGCGCTGCAAGTAGTCGTATTCCCGGTCATATTGAATTTCCATCAGAATGATTTGCTGACGACTGTTCCTGACTTTCAAGTCAACGCGGTTGAATTTATCTGCGGTCCGGTCTTTATTGCTCTCGCTCTCCAACACTTCGACAATCTGGATGTCGTCCTTGAGCAATTCGCTTAGAAAGCCCTCCAGCACGTCAAAATTGGCCTTGCTGCGCAGCAGGCGCTTGATGGCCCAGTCAAAGGTGATCAATCGACGCATAATGATCCTCTTGATGAACAACTCATTTTAGCAATGGGAGCTGCGGCTGAAACCTCTGCTGCGCTTTCATTTGCGAATTTTACACTCCGTCCGCTCCCATCGGGAGCGGAACATGAATGGTTATAAAGCTGTTATGCGCTAGCCGTCTGCTAAAATTGCTCCTCGGCCAGCGCCATGATGGAAACGCCGCCATGCTGGATCGAACGCAATAACCCAGCGGCTCTGGGCAGCACATGCTCGACGTAGAAACGGGCGGTGATCAACTTGGCTTCGTGGAATGTCGGATCCTGCCCGCTCATCCGTTTATGATGCGCAATTAGCGCGGCGCGGGCCATTTGCCAGCCGCCGCAGACATAACCCACCAGCATCATGTAGTCGACCGATACCGCCATAACCGCATCAGGCTCACGGCAGGCCAGCAGCCACTCAGTCGCCTCGGTGATCCTTTGGATGGCTTCGTCCAGCGCCACGCGGATTGTCGCCAGATCATCGTCCGGCGCCGAGCTCAATTCCTTCGCAGTCGCGGCTATCTCGGCGATCAGCGCCCGCATCGCCGCTCCCTGATCCATGTTCAGCTTGCGGCCCGCCAGATCAGCGGCCTGGATACCGGTGGTTCCTTCATAAATGGTGGCGATGCGCGAATCGCGCAAGTGCTGAGAAGCGCCGGTTTCCTCGATAAAACCCATACCGCCATGTACCTGCACGCCCAGCGAGGCAATCTCGACACCGAGTTCGGTCTCCCAGCCCTTGATGACCGGAATCAG